>NZ_CP129019.1:4400000-4700000 GCF_020524355.2 Mesobacillus subterraneus | reverse complement strand
CTTTATTTTAATATACTGCAGATGCTGGTTCAATATGACGGGCAGTAATCACGTTGCCTTCTGTTAAACGCAAAAAAACTGGCTGCCTTATTTAGAAGGCTGCCAGTTTTCATTCTGTGCAAGTCTTTAAGTCTATGATTAAATCTTCCATCAGCTTCTGGATTGTCATTTCTTCGCTGCTCTTTCCTTTTTCATACGTCTTCCTGATGACATCAAAAACAAGTTCCTGATTCAATTCTGATAACTTTTCTTGAGATGATCTCACTTCATGATCCTCCTGTTTTCTGTCTGCAATGACAATATTCTATTAAAATCGATTATATTTGTAAATAGATTTCCAGAAACATCTTTAGGATTCCCGTAATTTTTCTATAATTTGTCATAATTATATATATGTCCCTATTCATCTATGATAAAATGAGTATAAAACTGACAAGTATTGGAGTGACGACAAAAATTGAAGAAACAAGCCGCATCGCTTATCACCGCCGCCATTCTGACTTCTTCCTTCTCGGGAATCGCTTCTGCAGATACATATACTGTTAAAAAAGGGGATACATTATCCCGCTTAGCTTTTACCTATAAAACCACTGTTGTTGATTTGAAGAAACTGAATAAATTATCCTCTGATTTAATTTATGTGAATCAGACACTAACAGTTCCAGGCAATACGCCTGTGGCTAAGCCCGTTATTGCTCCGGCAAAACAGCCTGCTAAAGCCGAGACAGCTTCTGTTTATGTTGTTGTTAGCGGTGATACACTCAGCAAGATCGCTTCCCAGCATAAAATTTCACTCAGCGATCTGATGAAATGGAACGATCTTAGCAGCCACTTGATTTATCCCGGCCAAAAGCTGAAGGTATCGAACGGTTCAGATGCATCAGCTGTGGCTCCAGTAAAAACCAAGCCGGATGCTCCCGTTCAGAGTGCGCCAAAAACACCTGCCGCGCCAGCTAAGCCGGCACAAACTGAATACATAATCAAGTCTGGTGATACGCTTAGCGGAATCGGAAAGCAATTCGATATGTCAGTAAAGGAACTGAAGACGCTGAACAACCTGAAATCTGACATGATCTATGCCGGGCAGAAATTGCTGGTAAGCAAGGAGGCAGAGGTTTCTGCTCCTGCAGAACCTGCAAAGAATGACCAGGCAGCTGCCAAGCCTGTCCAGGATATTGATCCTGAAGTGCTGGCGATAGCCCAGGACCTTCTCGGTACTCCATACGTCTGGGGCGGCAGCACACCGGAAGGCTTCGACTGCAGCGGATTCATCTATTACGCCTTCAACAAAGCCGGCATGAAGATGGGACGCTATTCTTCCGAAGGCTATTATAACCGTTCCTACTATGTGAATGATCCGCAGCCGGGCGATCTCGTATTCTTTGAAAATACTTATAAACGCGGTATTTCCCATATGGGCATTTACCTCGGCAACAATGCATTCATCCATGCTAGTGATTCGGGCGTGACCATTACCAATCTTGACAACTCTTACTACAAAAAGCATTTCGAAGGCTTTAAGCGATTTTATTAACGGACAGGCACCTTAGACAGGTGCCTGTTTTGTTTTACCACCAAGTCAGAATCATAAACATTCTTGTGTTTAATAAACTTTTTACATTCGCGTTCGTCTAAAGAGTAAACACACCCTGGAGGTGAAGAAATGCATAAGGAAAAAGCGATTGGAGATTTGATGGAACAATACGGGACTGCGGTGCTCCACCTGGCATATTCGTATGTCAGGAACAGGCAGACAGCAGAGGATCTGGCGCAGGAAATATTTATTAAGTGCTACCAAAAGTACGATACCTTCCAGGGCAACTCTCAGATCCAGACCTGGCTGTTCCGTGTTGCATCTAATCATTGCAAGGACTATCTGAAAAGCTGGCATCATCGTAAGGTCTCTGTCAGCGGCTATATCTCATCGCTTTTGTCGAACCATCAGGCCAGCCCTGAAACCGAACTAATCAAGAGCGTCGAAAACCAGGAACTGACACAAGCATTATTTCAATTGCCTGTGAAATATAGAGAGATCCTTTTCCTGTTTTATTTTCAGGAATGTTCCCTTAAAGAGATAGCGGAAATCAGCAGTTTGAACCTGAATACGGTGAAGTCGAGACTTTCCCGTGCAAAATCATTATTGAAGGAAATTTTAGAGGAAAGGAGTGGTGACGATGGAAGAACAGTTGAAGAAACTAAAACAAGAAATGCTGGAGGGTGAGTTGGAAGGGTTTGAATTCGGTCCTGAGATGCAAAAAAAGGTAGTTGCACGGTTTAACGAAAAGCCACGGGTAAGCAGGTTCCGTTTTTTGATACCCACAGCCATGAGTGCTGCGTTTCTCCTCATTTTCAGCTTTGGAATCTACTATGTTATTAAGTCGGATCCCTTGATGAACCAGGGAGAAACCACTCCGGACAAGGAAGAAGCTCCTGTTGATGAACCTCCTGTTGATGATATGCAGGATGAAGAAAAACCCGAGCTGATTGTACCGCCTTATGTGCCAGAAGGATATGTCTTCAAGCATACTCATACGAATGATGATGTTTACGAACATTTATATGTGAATGAACAAAATGAGGTCGATTATTTTGCCTATGTCATGCGGAAGGAGAAGCCTGGTTATCCTGTCCCTGGTAGTCCTGTTAAGCTGGCTGCAGACCTTGATGGCGTTATTAATAAGGTAACAGAGGATCACATTTTCCTTACTTGGCAGGATGAAGGCATGTACCAAATCGTCGAGCGTAAAGGAAGCATGGAAGAAAGCGAATTTTACAGGATTGCCGAAGCGATTTTAAAAGCAAAAGGATTTGAAGCTAATCTGGACTCTCTGCCAAAGGTGGAAGAAACGGAACCTGAAGTTTCTTTTGGAGAGAAAGAAGCTCTCAGCCTGCTTCAGAGATACAATTCGGTTAGAAAAACTGCTTTTCAGGATGCTCTTGATGAATTGGATTTTAAGTTTCGTACGTATAAAACCAAAGAAGAGTTTTATCAATTATTTGTTGACTTTATGTCGTATGAGTATGTAGAAGCAACGTTCAGTTTCCGATTGGATGAGAGAGACGACGGGCTTTATGTCATACCGATGGATTCTGTACGTACCTTTTGGTCAGAAAACCCGTTTAACCTGGGAAAAATATCTGATCATGAATATCAGTTGACCCAGGTACAGGAAGGCGATATGAATGGGCGTGAAACATTGATTGTTACTTTTAAGAACCAAGATGGCATCTGGAAAATTGAGTCGATTCAGACGGAAAAAGACTTGACCTCTCCATGGCTTAACCATGGCGGAGCAGTAACAATATTGAGAGACTATAGTGAAATTCAAGAGAGAGTTTTTGCCGATGCCAGTGAAGACTCGGAAAACAAGTTCCAAAGCTATCAGACGATTGAGGAAATCAATAATGAATTCAATGGATTAGCAACAGAGAAATTTTTGCAGACACATCTGGACGGGATTGTGGAAGAAAGGTCTGATGGGATTTACCTGATCTCAAACGAAAAACCTGCCAGGTTCATGGACGGCCTAAAATCTAACCTCAAAAGACTAAGTGATACTGAATATAAATTGACGCAACTACAAGAAAACAACTGGATGATCACTTGCACCTTTAAACGAGTTAATGAAACCTGGCTCCTCAACAGCTTTACAGTTCAACAGCAGAATTGAAACAAAAGGAAGCAGGCGAGATTCAGCCTGCTTCCTAAGAAACTTTAGCTGCCCCAATCTTGATTATCACATACCTGAAGTCCTTGTCGCCGGATACGATGTGGTAGGTGGATGTTGCCTGCTGGAGCTCGTTTTGAGCGATGACTGGCACCTGTCGAACGAGACATTACACGATTCCCGAATCACGCTTGACTCTGTTCAATACCGTCTCCCAAATGATATTGAGAAGGGCAATTACTATCAGCATCCAGATGATTTGAAAGAAGAACTTTAGTGTTCCATTACCAATAAAGCCTGCAAGCCAATTTCCTGCATAGTAGATTGTCAGCCCAGAAACTATCAAAAGACCCACAAAAGTCACTGCCACAAATAACTTATTCCTATTGCTCACTTTTTTAATTTCATCCTTATTCTTAACCAACAAATAGAGCACCACCGAAATAAATAAAAACACCGCAAACCCAAGCCCACCGAACAATAAGACCCCCTACCTTCAAATTAAAGAATTTGACAATATTAAACTATAATTATTCTCCACGAATTCCCTGTATCCTTCCAATAGCCACAAAAAATAAACCATTTCGACAAATTTTATGTGATGACAGGCACCTGTCGATTGCACAAAGAAAAGCGCAAGCGCCTTGGTCAGCCCCGACAAGCGCTGGAGGGCCGACCGGTGAAGTCGTTCTTTGACTTCAGTGGGCGGACCGAAGCGACTCGAGGGGTTAGGCGCTGGAGCTGGCCATTTCTCGAAGTGAAATTTATGCTTTCTTATCTCTCAAAAAAAGGAACGTTCGGGGAACGTTCCTTTTCCAATCTATATTTCTCAAAGGTTCTTGGCAGTACTTGTTTTTTGAAAAATTCCGGTGACAGGCACCTATTTAAAGAACCCGACCATTATGTGCTTGAATATGGTGCGGTTGCTTTCTTCTTTGAATGTTTTTTTCTTTAAACTATCGATTTTCAGTTTGCTGAAGAATGGGTTGTTTTCCTGCTGGACATTTTCAGGTTTTTGGACGATGAGTTCGCCTGGTTTGGCGCCTTCTTTGAGTTCGGTTTTGCCGCCCAGCTGCAGTCCTTTGCTGATTTTGCGCTTCTCGACGAGGCCTATTTCATTCAGGACGTAGATATAGCTGTTTTTCTTGCCTTTTTCGATGGCTTCATCAGGGGCTGTTTTTGCGTTCATCACTTGGTTTGTGATAACACTGACGTCTACATGCGCTCCTTTGATGATTTTTTCCTCGGTTTCTTCAGAGAGAGTAATCTCAAACGGGTAATGACTTTCCTTTTTCACTGACGGGTCGGTTTCCGGATAGTCGGCGATTTTGGTCAATGTCCCAGTAACCTTGCCTGTGATCAGGTCTGATTGCACATACACCTCCATGCCTGCCTCCACCTTCTTTAAGTCCCGTTCGCTAAACGTGCCTTCTACCTTCGGCATGTCCGAAATGATTGTCACGATTGGGTTTTTCAGTTCGTAATTGACCTGTTTAACTGTACCTGAAACTTCACTGTTCTTGCCAAGCTCATCGCTGCTTTCATACGAATCAATCATATCATCATATTTTTCGATCTCCGCTTCTACACGGCCTTTTTCACGCTGTTTGTCATAGATTTCTTTTTCAATCGAGACATTCATCAGTTCATTTGAGTCATTGCTGTCAGATCCATCACCAAAAACAGGAGTGCTGGCGGTCGATGTCGAGGCAGAGACACTTTGCAGGTAACTCAGCTGCTGGATCTGATCATCTATCAAATTCGCTTCGGTAACAAGCTGGCTTTTTTCCGCCTGCAGTCTGGCCAGGTCCTCATCAATGTTATTCGAAGAATATTCATATAGCGGGGTACCATTGGTGACTTCATCGCCTTCTTTTACAAGAAAGCCTTTGAATTCCCCGTCATCAGCATGATAGTACACCTGATACTCGTCCTCGGGTGTGATCACACCCGCTGCACTAAGCGTCTCTGTCAGGTTATCCTTCCCGACCGCAGCCCACTTGTTGATGTAGGAGGAGCGCACCGCTTTGCTGTCATCTTTTAGTGCCAAAAATAGGTTAGCTGATACGAAAATGATTCCAGCAGATGCTAGAATAGCGGTTTTCTTTTTCACGTGATGCACCTCTCTTATAAAATCTTGTCAAATTGGACGAACGATATGAGTGCCGAAAATAACCAAATCACCAAATTGAAGCCAATTACCATCAGAAGGATGATGGCTGTTTTTTTTCCAGTAAGCATTTTTAAATACATGTATTCTATGAAAATAACCCACACCTTAAATATAGATATAGTGGCAAGGAGATAGATAATGAAGTCATTTCCAGTTATGTACTGTGCGATTGTACCCAGGGCGAACGGTGATGACACCTGTGTCAGCCCTAGCGTCAGCGCGAGCGGAATCCCAATTAATTTTTCAAACAGGAGGATTGGCAGGACGAAAATTTGAACAGCCAGCAGTTTTTTAAGTTCCAGATCAGAAAGAGTCCAGAAGAACAGTGCCGGCAGGAAAATCATGATGATGCCAAACACAAGGCCAAGAATTGTCTGCCCTGCCATGAAAAGCAGCTTTTGCATCTCGTACTCTTCCCTGGGGATCGATGTCAGTTCTTTGGACAGATATTCAGAACCGATTCCGAAATAAGCGCTGATTCCAAAGACCAGTCCGCTCAGGATAGTGAGCAGGATTGTATTTTTCCAGATGCCAGGGACATGCTCAGCATCCCTTAATTTATATGTATAATATTTATAGTTAAACAATCCGCGAAGCACTTCTACCGTGTTATTCATTGTTTGTCCCCCAGGTAATTTCTTATCTCTCTTCATTCTATCTGAAAAAAACCTAATATTAAAATAATAACTCAACAGAAAATACTGCTGTAACTATTGGATATTTACTGAATGTTTCTATTCCACAAGCTCTGCACAAATACCGTCGCTTTTTTAAAACACATATCCCCCTCCTCTAATGGCTCATTTTTGGGTATAATAGAAGAATATGTTTTTTTCGTTTATTACTTATTATGATTTTAACAAAGCTTGCCTGATGGACTTGTCGAATTCTGGCATGGAATTGGAAAAATAGAGCGAATGATGCTGTGTGAACGGGGGAATCCGCTGTGGCTGTCATACCTGATAACCAGGCACCGATTTTTAAAGAAGCTTCCGAAAAACTGAATACGATGCTTAAATCCGAGGTCGAGGAGGATGCGCGCCTTGTGCAAAAGGGGCTGATGCTCTATCGCCAGGGAACGGTCCACCATATGAAGTATATGGTGAAGTCGATCTGGGCGACGGTCCAGGACGTGACGCCGGTTCGTGTGTACATAAATATTTCAGATCCTGAGGAGAGCAGCTGCACCTGTCCTGCTGGGTCGTTTTGCCGGCATCGTCTGGCTGCGTTTTTCCAGGCGTATGGTGATGTCGCGAGTGTCTCCGACTGGGTCGAAGCCTGGCGCAAGCCGGCGAAAGAGCAGCTGAATGCTGAAAAATGGGGCTTGCAGCGCGCGAAGGATCTGGTGAAGAAGGATACTCGTTCTGGACATGATTATGATAGCTGGGCCGCGCTTCATTTCGGGAGAGTTTTGAGGAAATTGTCAAAGGCCAGGGCGAACCGAGGGCTTATGTTGTGCCCGGATTGTTCCGTTCCTATATTCGCCGTGTTGAGGTTTCTGCTCCTCTTGAGGTCGTTTGGAAAAACCTTTATATGATCGCCGCGTCGGTCCATTCCTTTAATTTGCTCACAGAACTGGCCCGCGAATTCGGTCACGATGACGAGCCGGCAATGGACCGGTATTACCGGCCGCTGTTCGAGGATCTGTTCAATGATGCTGAGGAGTATGTCGAGCGTCTTGCTTATGGGACGATGCCGTTTTCGTTTGATACGTTTTTGGAACAGCTGAAGGATGATACGGTTGGATTGACAATGCCTGATGCCTCACTTGGCTATGACCGGATTGATTTGTACCGGCTGTTATGGGAGAAACTTTTTAAAAACGGAAGCTGGCGTGATGGAGAGCGAACGCGACTTGAATCCTTTGGCGATGGCAAGCGGGACCAGATTGAGGAAATTGCTTTGATTCATCAGCTAGTTTTAGCAAAGCAGGACAGTGAAGCATTGAAGCGATTCACTGCCCTTTCCATCGGTTCGCTTCCCTATATGTTTTACTGGCTTGACGGCTTCCGGGTTCAGCGCGAGTGGAATAGGATGGGTCCATTTATCGAATATCTCGTCCAGCAGCTGCGGAATTACCTGAAGCATCTCGGGGATTATTATACTTGTAAAAAATTTACGCGTTATGCCTTGAAGCTGGTGGCCGCTTTCACCCGCGAAATCGGGCGCGGCGAGCTGTACGACCGGGCGCTCGCACAAGCCATGCCGTACAGCTTTTACGAATATGAAGATTCCTTGTTTGAAAAAAAGCAATACGAACAATGGGGCGAATTGCAGTCCTATTTTGGCTTTGAATATAATTCGATTTCAAGCGAGCGGATAAAAGTATTGCAAAAAGAAGCTCCTGAAGTCCTGATTCCGCTGTACCACCAGATGGTCGGCGATTTAATCGAGATGAAAAACCGCAGCAGCTACAAGCAGGCCGCACGTTTGCTGAAAAAACTGCGTACCGTTTATAAAAAAATGAAGCGCATCCCAGAGTGGGAAGAGTTTTTCGGGAAACTGCTCGTAAGGACGAAACGCCTGCGCGCATTTCACGAAGAATGCACGCGGAGCAAGTTGATTGAGGTGGAGGAAGCATAGGGACCGCTTTTTCGGATGAAAACAACATTTTGCGTCATCCATCGGGCTTATGGAGACCTGTTTTTGAGTTTCGTGTCTCCATAGGGACCATGGTGAAACTCTTTCGGATGAAATTAAAATTATGTGCTATCCATTGACCTTATGGTCACCTCTTTTTCGGTGTAAAAAGCTTTTTCCCGTCTCCATCGAGGCGGTGGCGACACTTTTTGGTTAAAATCATCCACCGACCGTATGCGAACTAAAACAAACTCCCCAATTAAAGGAGGTGCTTTTGATGCTTGAGATTAAGCAGATACATATAGATGTAATGCCGGTTGATGGAGGGCGATATTTTCTGAGTACTGAGGACTTTGATGGCTTTGAACTGAAGATATCCGACTGGAAGAAGCTGCTCTTTTTCCGCCATAAGGAGAGTTATTACGGGACGATGCTGGACGCTGACAAATGGAGCCCTGCTGAGGGTGTGACCTTGAGTGCCTGGCAGCTTGTGACGCTGTTTGGCGAGGAAAGCTTCAACCGGCTTGTTGAGTGGGAATGGGATGACCTTGGCGACATCTGTCTGTCGACGGCGCATGCGATTTATGATGCGATTCTTGCAAAGGAGTGGCATCCAGATTTTTCCCAGCTTGATGGCGAGGATTTCCGCTGGAAGCTCCCGGTGAGCGTGCTCGATGAATTCCATGAGCCATTCTGGGAGGAAGAGCTGGTGATCGGTGACGAGAAGCTTCTCGTGCGTGATTTCGTAGCGGACCTGTTCCATCATAGTCTGGAGTCTTACTTCCATGAAAATGAGGCGATGAAGTATTTGCTTGGCGATAAGCTTGATGTTCTGCGGAAAAAGCAGCTTTCTGCATCGCAGCTGGCAGCATATTTTGACGAGGACCGCTGGCTTGAGTGGATCGGGCTGAAGGAAAATTCGGCACCGTTTTCGATCGGGATCCGTCTCGAGGAACCTTTGGACGATCTTGGTGACTGGAAGCTTGGGTTATTTTTGCGTGGCAAGGATGAACCGATGCTGATTGAAGCCCGCGACTATGAAAGCTATCCTGCTGGCTGGGACTTTTTTAGCGATAAGGTTGAGGATGAAGAAAAACGGCTTGCTTCAATTTTTCCGTGGATCGAGGAAGACGGCCGCCTGAAGTCCACACTCACCGAGGATGAAGCATGGATGTTTTTGACCGAAGCGAGCGAGACGCTGATTGCGCTCGGCATTGAGATCCTCCTCCCTTCGTGGTGGGAAGCGATCAAGAATGCTAATTTGAAGGTGAAAGCTCGCCTGAAGGGCGAGACTGGCTACCGCCGCTCATTTGTTGGCTTGAATGCAATGCTCGATTATGATTGGCGTTTCTCGATGAACGGTGTTGACCTGAGCGAGGATGACTTCCAGCGCCTGGTGAACGAAAAGCGCCGGCTTGTGTATTTGAAAGGCCGCTGGATCAAGCTTGACCACGGCTTCATCCGCCAGATCCAGGAAATGATGAAGAAGGCAGATAAAGAAGGATTGCATATCCGCGACCTCTTGCAGCAGGAGCTGTCTGATGAGGAAGAAGACAGCGAAGGTCTGGACGATCCGCGGGCGTTCGCAAAAATCCAGATCGAGCTGAACCGCCACTGGAAGCAAATGATGAAGCAACTGTCCGAAACGAAGGAAATCCCCGACTTGCCGGTGCCTGCTGGATTACATGGTGAGCTGCGCCCGTACCAGAAGCTCGGGATGAACTGGTTGCTATTCCTGCGGAAGTACGGATTCGGCGCCTTGCTTGCCGATGATATGGGACTCGGAAAAACGATTCAACTGATCTCTTACATTTTAGCGGTAAAAGAGCAGGAAAGCGACGACCATCCGTCATTGATCATCTGTCCTACTTCAGTTCTCGGAAACTGGCAGAAAGAGATCGAACGCTTCGCTCCGGATTTGCGCGTCCACTTGCATTACGGACCGAACCGCCTGAAGGGCACCATTTTTACCGAAGAAGCTAACGGCTCTGATATTGTACTGACATCCTATGGCCTGACGCATCTGGACTTCGAAGAGCTAGAAAGCATTGAATGGAGCAGCATTGCGATTGACGAGGCACAGAATATCAAGAACGCCGATACAAAGCAGTCGCGTGCAGTAAGGAAGCTGAAGGGCAAGCATCATATCGCCCTGACAGGGACGCCGATGGAGAATCGCCTGTCTGAGCTGTGGTCGATTTTCGACTTTACGAACCGCGGCTATCTTGGCAGCGCCGGTCAATTCCAGAAGCAGTTCATCCTGCCGATTGAAAAAGAAGACAAAAAGGAAAAAATCACCCAGCTTCAGTCGCTGATCAAGCCGTTCCTGCTGAGACGGACGAAGAAGGATGAAGATGTGGCGCTGAATCTGCCTGATAAGGTGGAGCAGAAGGAATACTGCCCGCTGTCTGCAGAGCAGGCTTCTTTATACGAACAGCTGGTAAAGGATACCTTCGCGCAAATCGAAACATTATCGAGCTTTGAGCGGAAGGGCTTAATTTTACAGCTATTGAGCCGATTGAAGCAGCTGTGCAATCACCCTGCTTTGTATTTGAAAGAGGAAGATCCGAAGAAGTTGATTGATCGTTCTGCCAAGATGGAGAAAATGATCGATCTGGTGAGCGCTGTGCTTGAACAGGAAGAAAGCTGTATCATTTTTACCCAGTACATCGGAATGGGCGAGATGATCCAGTCTGCACTGAAAAAGAAATTCGGCATCGATGTTCCGTTCCTGAACGGCAGCCTGCCGAAGACAAAGCGTGATGAATTAATCACGAAATTCCAGAACCGGGAGTTTCCGGTGTTCCTGCTTTCATTGAAGGCCGGCGGAACCGGATTGAACCTGACGGCCGCGAACCACGTTGTCCACTACGACCGTTGGTGGAATCCTGCCGTCGAAAACCAGGCAACCGACCGCGCCTACCGCATCGGCCAAAGTCGCTTCGTGCACGTGCACAAGCTGATCAGCACCGGCACACTAGAGGAAAAAATCGATGCCATGCTCGAGAAGAAGCAGTCACTGAACGATCAGATCATCCAGAGCGACAGCTGGATCACCGAGCTGTCGACTGATGAATTGCATGATTTGGTGTTTTTGTCGTAAAAATGGAACCAGTACCTTAGACTAAACCATTCTGTTTTAGGGTGCATCTCATTTAAATGACAATAAAAATGGCGTGTAAACTGACATCAGTTTTGACACGCCATTTTTCTAATTGAATGTATTTTCGGATCCAAAATATAATGGTTCTTATTCAACAAAGCACCCGTTTATTCCACACCATAAAAGAACGGACCTTAGTGAAGGGATCATCATAGTCTGATAAATAAGCGGAGAAACTTCCCTTATTTAGAAAATGGCACGGAAAACAGCTTAAATAGACGGAAGATTTCCGCCTATTTACTTGAAAAACATAAAAAATTGGCAATCGTGCTTGCTTAACCGGAAAACCTCCGCGTATTTACCCCTTACCGAGCTATACTCTACAGTTTAACCGGATATTCTCCGTTTATATTTAGGATTGTTTGTTACTCAATTAAGGTTAAGTCTTCCTTTGTTCTAGAAAAACTCAATCTTCCGCTAACTGCTCCCTTCGGTGAGAAAAAAATAAAGTGAAATTCCATGTTCATCGTTATACAGGCTATACTTGAATGAAATGTTCGTAGAATGGCACCCTTAAATTGACTTCCGAACTGGTCATAAAATTGACAGTGTAAATGACCGTCATTATTCCTTGTACAACAAACATTGTCAATGGCATTTACTATCATTTTGCAGGTGTTAATTTGTAATGAAATGGCTAATAAATGCTGGCACAATAGGAAAAATGGCGTGGAAAATTCCCACGCCATTTACTGTGCCATTTTCGCCATATGCACCCTAAAGCAGAACGGTTTACCCTTAGACAGGTGCTGGTTTTATTCATAAAAAAACCGGCTATTACAGCCGGCATCAAAAGTTGAGGGTTTATTGGAGATCGGTTTATTGAATTTATCTCTTATAGGATCTAGTGAGGGAATGATGAGGAAAAATTCGCAAGTGTTGTTTATTCTTATTTCCGCACATATTCTTTTCTATTGGAACTAGGTCGTGGTGGCTCGGCAATGAAGGAGTAGACGCGATTGACCTGCAGATCTTTGGAGGCGATTTCGAGCTGGCGTACACGTTTGGTGAGTTCGTCGACCTTCTCATTGTTTTTTCCAACCATCTTAATCAGGCTGACAAGCAGCTTTTCGATTGAGTCGGGTTCATTATGCAAAAGGAAGCTCCTCTCTTTGCGGCGGCGCCTGGGGTACAGTTTCCGGATGCCGAGGCGGTTGCGTTGTCTGCTGATTTTCCCTTGTGCCTGCCGGTTTTGTACTTAAAAACCTGACACCCTCAGCCACGACTTCAGTCACGTAGACCCGCTTACCCTCATGGTTATCATAGTTTCGTGTCTGGATGCGTCCGGTGACTCCGAGAACAGAGCCTTTTTTACAATAGTTGGACGTATTCTCTGCATTTTTGCCCCAGATGATGCAGTGGACAAAATCAGCCTCGATTTCACCGTCAGCATTTTTATAATGACGGTTCACCGCAAGCGTTATATTCGATACCGCTTTTCCATCAGGTGTATACCTGAGCTCAGGGTCTCTCGTCAGTCTGCCTACAAGGGTTACTTGATTGATCACGTTTTCATCTCCTTTCTCCTTGATACCCCGATGATATTCCTTTTTAGCGCTATAGTAAAATGTCGAAAATTGTGCTTTTGACTGGAAAAACAGTGGTAAACTAGCCTATTAACTTCAGATTATTGATTTTTGAACACACCCTCCCCAGCCAAAAATGATTTTTGCCAATTCAGAAATATTTCTTTCGACAAACTTGCTTTTTTTCGTTTTATATTCATCCTGTGTTATAATTTGGACAAGTATTACGGGAGGTGGTTGACATGAAGACGTTTAAGTTGATTTCAATGCAGCTTGCTGCTGATGATGCTTTAGTGGATATCGAAATGGAAGACGGCCTGATTATCAATAAAGAGGATGAAAAAGGCACGTGGCTCGTCGAAGTTTTTACTGATCATAAATACATCCCATATTTCCAGGATGCGTGTGACAACGACAAAGATATCATCGTCCAAGTCGTCATCACCAAACGCGAGAATGACCCGGCAGCCTTTTTGACCAAAGTTTGCTGCGTGAAGAAGCTGAATACACATGCCAGCATTCTTTTAACAGGAAAACTCACCAAACCGAAAAGCGACTATCCTGAAAAATTGCTGGAGTACCTGCTGGATAAAGGATACAAAGGCGATGCTTTGCTTACGGAATTTAAAGAAAAAATCATAACAAGGCCGCAGATTTTGCAGCCGAAGAAAGTGTAATTAAACTCCTGCTGACTAGCTGGAGTTTTTTTTTGTGCTGGCTGAGTTTTCTATGCGCACTGATACTCCTATGGCAAAATCAACACCAAAATAAATGGGCAGGAATCCATCCCTGCCCTTCTTTCATTATTGATCGTTATTATCCTCGTCGTTCATATCAATTTTGTCTTCAACAGCGTCTTCGCCAGGAGTGTTGTCATCCTCCATCATGTCGCCATCGTTTTCAGTGTTGATGTCGTTGTTTTCGTCATCGATCATACCGTCATCGTCGACATTGCCATTATCGTCCGCTGGATTCTCGATATCCACATCATCATCCGGAGGAGGATCCTGATCATTTGCGCAGCCAGCAAGGAACATAGCCGATAGCAATGAGCCACCGATTAACATTAATAGCTTTTTCTTCATGAGTAAAAGCCCCTTTCATTAATAGGTATTTTTGAGACCTGTTGCACGGGTCTGCTGTTATATTGCCCATCAATGAAAAAAACTTGCATTATTTTTGTAAAAATTACCCGATTTCGGTCCATGGAAGTTATTTTCGCGGCAACCGACGGTCAAAGGGCCATGTATAAACGATATTCATATCTGAAATTACTAATAAAAATACATTTTTTACATTATTGTGTAATTTTTATACTGAATTTAAGAGTATCATCCAACTGGAAAAATTATTCTCTTAATATAGGAGGATAATTGCACGGATATTCACCGTAATTGCACACTAAACACGTTTAATTGCACGTTTCACATCAATAATTGCACGTTCAACAGTCATAATTGCACGTTCTACCTAAATATGTAAAAAAAGAACCCAACATACAAATTGGGTCCTCTCCTAATTTTATTTTATCGCAAATGTAATTTCCGCTTCACATGCCAATTCGCCATCTACTGTGGCGACTGCCTTGCCTTTTCCAATCGGACCGCGCAGCTTAATCATTTCAACTTCCAGCCTGAGCTGGTCGCCTGGCTTTACTTGTCTTTTAAAACGGCAGTTGTCGATTCCAGCGAAAAAGCCGATTTTGCCGCGGTTTTCCTCAAGCTTCAAAACGGCTACTGCTCCCACCTGAGCCAACGCCTCCACGATCAGCACACCTGGCATGACCGGATAATCGGGAAAATGACCATTGAAGAACTCCTCATTAGCCGTCACGTTCTTAATGCCGACTGCCCTTTTACCTTCTTCAATTTCAACTATTTTATCAACAAGCAAAAATGGATAGCGGTGCGGAATGATTTCTTTGATTTGGGTGATGTCCATCATATTTTAGTACCTCCTACTAATACTTACTAACTATTGTACTAAAAAACCTCAATAAAAAGGAAGGGAAATCTCCCTTCCTTTCGTAAAATTATTCACCTTTAACCAAATCTATAATATGAGTCCAAGTTGACTTCTCAAAAACATCCTTCGCTTTGCCACTGCCCATAACAGCGTAACCGAACATTGCGCCAAGCAATATGCTCGCTGCTAAAAGAACGAGCACAATAATAATCCGAAGCCAGATCGGAATAAGGCGAATCCGGATTCTTTTCTTTTTTTCGCGTGTTTTCTTTACCTTTTTTACTTCTTCACGCGTTGTTGCTTCTTGATTATTCTTGTTCAAAGCCATTTTGATTGTTCTTCCCCTCTTAACGGATTCCGTTCACCAGTCCGAGCATTTGGTCAGCCAGTGTAATCGATTTCGAGTGGAACTGATAGCTCCGCTGTACATTGATTAAATCCGTCATTTCTTTGCTCATATCCACGTTTGATTGTTCAAGAACACGTTGCTGGATTGATACCCTATTTCGCAGCTCGCCATTAAGTTCTGTCAGGATCTCTGCTTCTTCAACGCCAAGTTCGGCCAGGTTATCTGGCAATCCAAGCAGGTTGCCGCCTTTTTGCTCCAGAAATTGCGGCTTCTCTACCAATACTACACCAAGATTATATTCTTGGCTTGTGCCATCATACATTTCTGCCGAAAATCCACCAAATTCTGTAATCCTGAAATTTTTCACATTGCCGGCAATCGTGATTGGCTGGTTATTCTCATCAAGGATAGCATGTCCATCGCTATTGACAAGCATTGTTTCATTATCAGAAAGCGGCGACAGATAAAGCGCACCATTGCGTGTCAGACGCATCGCTGAGCTGCCATCTTCATTCTGGACCATCACACGGTAAAATTGGCCTTCAGCGGTGAACGCTGTGTCTAATTGCCTGTCCGTCGTTTTCAGACTTCCCTGTGACAGAGTCAGCTGAATTTGGCCAAGCCTAGCACCATTGCCCTGACGAATGTTAAACGGAGTCATCCGGTTCTGCGGCTCCAGGGCATTGTTCGGCTGGTTGCGGTATTCCTGAACAAGAAGGTCGGTAAAAGACGCTTCACGGCGCTTATATCCAGCTGTATCGATGTTGGCAAGATTGTGGCTGATCATGTCCATCTGTTTTTGCAGCTGTGATAATGTATTGGTTGCGGTAATCATTGTTCTGTTCATATTTTATACCTCAATGTGTGCCAGAACCAGGCACGCGAATTTTTTAACCAGGAAAGCATTATAGTCGTCCAATTTCGTTCGCAGCCTTCTCCATGCTTTTATCATAAGCCTGAAGAATTTTTTGATTCGCTTCAAACGCCCGATAAGCAGTCATCATGTCGGTCATCGTCCTGCTGATATCGACGTTGGATTGCTCCAGGAAACCTTGCTGTGTCCTGAACTGAACACCTGCTGTGCCAAAAGCAGTCGGCAATTCTCCGCCATCTTCGGTACGGAACAGTCCGTCGCCTTCTTTGATCATCCGCAGCGGATTGTCCGCATAGGCAACGCCAAGAGTTGCCTCTTCGCCATTTTCACCGATCAGGACACCGCCCTCATTGACTGTAAAACGGTCACTTGAAAGCTGGATCTGCTGACCCGCTGAATCCAGGACATAATGGCCGCTGCCAGTCGTCAAACGTCCTTGTGCATCAACTGTGAAATTCCCATTCCTTGTATAACGGACTGTGCCATCTGTATTGCGCACTGTAAAAAATACTGAGCCATTTTCGGGCATATTTATATCGAGCAATGCCAAATCCGTCTTCCTTCCAGTTTCGCGCAAATCGCCCTGGATGAACTTCGGGATTGCTTCCTGCATGTACACACCTGTATTGATTGTGCCAATCTCCTTGTTGAACGGCAAATTCAGACCGTTCTCCGACGGGATTTGCTGCTTGTCAAAGCGCTGCAGCAGCATTTCCGGGAACGCCCTCATTCCCGCTTGGTCTGCCTTATATCCCGGCGTATTGGCATTAGACATATTATTCGTCAGCATTTCTGTCCTGCGCTGCTGTGCAAGCATACCAGAAGCTACTGTGTAAAAGCCTTTGAACATAAATTCACACCCTTATCGGAAAAATCCCTGCAAATAAGGAAATTTTTTCACTACTTTCTATTATAAGAAATATATCGGCAAGAAACATTAAAAATTTGCAGGAAAATGTAGGATTTTGGGTTTTATTCCAGAAAAAACGGGGAAAACGCAAATCCCAAGCGCTGAAACTGGACAAAATCTTATGTTTTACCGCAAAAAAAATCTGGAATCCTGCGGTGATATTACCGAAGGAATTCCAGATTTTATTTTAGATGATTCCGCGACGACCTGCGATGCGGTCAATATTATCAAGCATAATACCTGTTCCAATCGCAACACAATCCATTGGGTTATCGGCAATCAAGACTGGTACTTTCAATTCTTCCTGCATCAGCTGGTCGATACCATGAAGCAATGCTCCGCCGCCAGTCAAGATAACGCCGCGGTCAATGATGTCTGCGGATAGTTCAGGAGGAGTCTTCTCCAGCACTGTTTTTGCAGCCTGAACGATGACAGCAACTGATTCTCTCAATGCTTTTTCAATCTCCTCAGAACGCACAGTAATCGTGCGTGGAAGTCCGGATACCATGTCACGGCCGCGAATTTCCATTTCCTCACTGCGGCTGCCTGGGAAGACAGTTCCAATTTGGATCTTGATATTTTCAGCTGTTCTCTCACCGATCAAAAGCTTATATTCACGTTTAATATAACTTAAAATTTCTGCATCAAACTTGTCGCCAGCCATTTTAATCGACTGAGATGTAACGATATCCCCCATTGAAAGAACCGCAACATCCGTCGTTCCACCGCCAATGTCAACAACCATGTTGCCGCTAGGCTGGAAAATATCCATACCAGCGCCGATTGCCGCTACTTTTGGCTCTTCTTCAAGATAAATCTTCTTGCCGCCGCTCTTTTCAGCAGCTTCCCTGATTGCCTTTTGCTCAACGCTCGTAATGTTCGTCGGACAGCAAATCAGGATGCGCGGCTTCGACAAGAACCCTTTTACATTCAGTTTATTGATGAAATGCTTAAGCATTGATTCCGTCACATCGAAATCTGCGATTACTCCATCCTTCAACGGGCGAATCGCTACGATATTGCCAGGTGTACGCCCAACCATTTTACGCGCCTCTTCCCCAACAGCCAAAACCTTGTTCGTGTTCTTATCAATCGCCACAACAGACGGTTCATTCAAGACAATTCCTCGACCTTTTACATGGATCAACACATTGGCTGTACCAAGGTCAATCCCGATATCCCTTGCAAACATTTTGCTTTTTCCTCCTTGACAAATGGCTGGCTGCGGCTGATTAAGCCTCGTTATCTCAGCTGATGAAAAGCCTCATCTATGTAAAATAGATCACGATGTCCGAGATTACACAGACGCTGCCGCAATCTGCGAACCATATTCTACCCTAATTGTTTATTTTATCACATTAATAGGAAATTAGTAACTAGCTAACGATAAAATTGACATGATTTGCGGAAATTTGTCAAATTAGCAAAAAACCAGAGGAATTTTATAAAATGGTAATATGGAGTATATACAGAACGGAGGAACAATAGGGGTTTATTAGCAACAGTTGTAGTTATTTTGTTTATCTCTTCTACTGCAGCTTTGTCCTGGTCGCCGCATGCTGAGGCTAATATCATTGAAAATATGCCCATGAATATTAGCACCACCTTCTGCATTTTTCTCATTTTCCCGCTCCTAGACTCTTAAACTTGGTATAATTTATGTTTTATTCTTTGATATTTTCCAGACAGTTGGTTCAGTGAGGATGAACATTGTTCGGCACCGATTCCTTTGTATCTCCTTAGATCATCTGCTGCCAATTCCAACTCCCTTGAAATCTTGTTCAACTCTGCGATGATTTCATTACGATCAGCTAAAAATTCAGGTTTCACCTCAATCACATCCTTACATTTTAAATAAAGAAAAATCCAAAGAGCAATTCAACCATCTCTTTGGATTCTCTACGTGCTTTATTCTTCTTCCACCTTCACCTTGCGCCTGCGAATCAGCACCGTAGCGGCTGCTCCAAGCAGTCCTACTAAACCAGCAATCGTTCCGCCGAGCATTGGTTTATTTTCATAAAACTTCACTAAAGCTCCTTTTTCAACGATTTCAAATGAAATGATGGTTGTTTTTTCGTTACCTGCTTCATCAAATGCAGTTACTTTGATTTCGTATGGCTTGATTTCAGCCAGCTTCGTTTTGATTACTTGGTAGCCGCTTTCTTCGACTACGTCGCCATCGAACAATTCCCCGTTGATCATGACTGATTTTATTTTGTCATTCGGGTTATCCAGGCGGATGGAGATGTCAACTGGATCGTAGTACTTCTCCTTATTTTTCACACCTTCATACACGACCTTTGGTGCCGTTTTGTCGATGATGAACTCGACGCTCAACTGCTGGATGTTGCCTGCCTTATCCTTGACTTCAAAGAACATGACGTGCTTTCCTTCTTCTTTGATTGGATCGCCGGCTTCATATGGTTTTCCATCAAGCATCATCGCAATGATGTCATATGAACTCATGTCATCAATCAGCAGCTGTGGCAGCAGATCGGTGTTGAAATACTTATTGGAAATTGGCTCTTTGAACTTGATGACCGGCTTTGTTTTATCGATTGTGAAGACAATTGTCCGTGATGAAACGTTTTTCGCCAGGTCGGTTACAACCGCTTTTAAAATATAATCCTGTTCGTATTCAAGCTTTGTGCCATTTTCGAATGGCTTGCCGTTCAAGGTTACGGATGTCTTGTTCCCGTCCAAATGAATATCTGAATACGTCACTTTCGGTGTGATGTCTTTATTGAAAAAGCCATCCAGTACGCCGGAAATATTCAGCATCGGCTTTGTAGTATCAAGCGTAAAGCTGATTTCCAGTGTTGATTCATTGCCTGCTTTGTCGCGTGCGAGAACTTTGTAAATGTATTTCATTTCCCTTGCTGCAACTGGACTGTTTTTACCAAGGTTTGCACCATTATTGAGCGTAGCGGAAACGATCATATCCTCCCCTTCATCCAGGGCAAATTCCGGAGTGAATACTTCATTGATATACTCTCCGTCTTTAATGACGCGGTTCTGGCCTTTGAATTTCGGCGTGATGACTGGCTTCGTCTTGTCGATCGTGAACTTCATCATCTGACTGAAGCTGTTGCCCGCTTTGTCGGTTGCTTGAACCAGGATGCTGTATTCACCTTCACCGCTGAAGTTGTGGCGGAAAGAAGCGAGATTTCCGTTCACTGCGAAGCCGCCAGCATTATATCGTGCACCGTTCCTGGTGACCGTGATTTTATTGATGTCCAGGTTAACGTCCTTGATTGTCGTGCTAACTGGTTTATCAACATTGTAATAGGCATTATTTTCGACACCAGTGATTTCGATTTCAGGCTTGGTTTTATCGATCGTAAAGGTCTTTTTTTTCATAGATTGGTCCGTTACCGGCTTTGTCCTCTGCCGTGGCCTGGATCGTGTAAAGACCATCCCTGTTAAAATTGTATCCTAACTTCGACAGCTTGCTTGTATTCTTCCAGCTGCCGATTGGGAAGGCAGCTCCATCTTTTGTTGCGGAGATGCTTACATCGTTCGTTTCATAGTTTAATTCATCGATTGAGATGGTCACGTTTTTGTTTTCTGGATTAAATGAGTTGTTCTCTACTCCATCGATTTTCACGCCCGGGTTGGTTTTGTCGATGATGAAAGTAACCCGGTCATGTTTCTTGCTGTTGCCAGCTTTGTCGGTTGTATTCAGGTCGATCACATAGCTGCCTTCCTGCGAAAAATTGAAATTCTTCTCAGCAGCCGTTTTTCCTTTCAGATCCGGATTGCCAATCTTGAAGGGCTGGCCATTGCGCACGACTTTTAGGTTCGTCTGCGACAGGTCGATGTTGCGGTCTGATATCTTCATGCTGACTGGTTTATCTGTACGGTAATGTTCCTCATCACTAACGCCTGTAATGCTCAGTTCCGGATCGATGTAATCAAGGGTGAAAACGAGCGTTTGCGTATCAGCAGCATTCCCGGCCGCATCCTTCGCTTCGACAGTCATTTGATACTCGCCATCGCGGTCGAACTTGTAGCTTAAGTCAGAAAGCTGCTTTACGTTTTTCCATTCGCCGATTGGGAAGTCAACAGACTTGCCATCGACCTCTATTTTCCTGGTAACCTTGAGATTCACTTTATTATTTGCGAAGTTATGCTCATCTACCGCTATTTTGATCTCTTGGTCACTATTGTAATAAGCGTTATTCTTTGCGCCTGTAATACTAATTTTCGGCTTGATATTATCGACGGTGAAGGACAGCGTTTTTATTTCCGCTTTATTTTTCGCTCGGTCTGTTGCATTTACCGTGATTTCATAGTCGCCGTCTTCGTTAAAAGTGTGGCTCAATTCAGAGACTTCGCCGCTGTTTTCCCATTGGCTTAAATCATATGGCATGCCGTTCTTTGTTGCTTCAATGGTCACTTTGTTATCGTTAAAGTTGTGTTCAGTCACTTTCACCTTGACCGACTTGCCCTTCTGTACGAAATCTCCCTCATCAATTCCACTTAGCTCGATGACCGGATTGGTATGGTCAATTGTGAATTTGACAGGACCGAACGAATGTTGGTGTTTAACCCTGTCCATTGAGGTCAATTTGATTTCATAATCCCCATCTTCTTCAAAGTTAAGCTTGCGGGAGGCTCTTTTGAGAACGCCTTTTGAAGCATCATTCCACTCACCATTCTCTATTTCGTACGGTTTACCGTCTCTTAATACCTCGATTTTCGTTGCTTTTAAATCGATAGTTAAATCTTCTACTGATAATTCGACACCTTCAAGCTTTTGATAATGCTCGCCGGCTTCAAAGCCTGTAATATCAAGTGTTGGCTTCGACTTGTCGACAGTGAATGTCAGTTGTTGTTGGCTGTTTTTGTTCCCTGCTTTATCTGTTGATTCGAGATTGATGACATAAATCCCATCTTCTGTGAATGGATGAACGCCAGAAACCTTCTGTCCTTTTTCGGCCAGATACTCCTCGCCATTCCTTGTAACATTTAGAAATGTTTTATCCAGATCCATATTTTTATCAGTAACAGATACCTTTACATTAAGGTCCTTTCCTAATTCATCCCCCTCTGAGACATTTTCAATTTTTAAATCCGGTGGGATTGTGTCGATGGTGAACTTGATTGGTTCGAGAGTATTTTCGTTTCCAAAAAAGTCCTTTGTTGTGAGCTTAATTTCGTAATCGCCATCCTTATCGAAGCTCAGCTTCTTGACTGCTCTTTTGAGACCGCCTTTAGTAAGGATGTCCCAATCCCCTTTTCCGAAATCGTATGATTCCCCATCCTTCAGTACTTCAAGCTTCGTTTCTCCAAGTACGAAAGTTAAGTCCTCAATCGCCAGTTCGAGATTCTCAAGTTTTTGGTAATACCCTCCATGCTCTACTCCATTGATGGACAGTTGTGGATCCGTATTGTCAATTGTGAATGTCACATCATTTTTGGACGTGACGCGGCCCGCTTTGTCTGTCGCTGTGATTTCGAAAGCATACTCGCCATCTTCTTCAACTAAATGCGTTTTAGCCACTTCTTTTTCTTTGATTTCGGAAAGCAATTCGCCATTCCTATAAACTTTTATACTCGTATTTTCCCACTCGATATACTTATCTGTTACATCAACAGTCACTTCATAGTATTTCTTTTCGTCTTTTACTTTTTCAACAGCTGATGCTGTGATGACTGGATCATTCTTATCAATTGAGAATGTCACCGGAGGATGCGATTTCTCTCGCTCTTTGCCATCTTTTGAGTTTAAGTCAACTTCATAAGTTCCTTCCTCCGTAAAATTGTGCGTAACCGAGGATGTGAACAATTTTTCGATGAAGTTGCCGATGGTATATGGATCGCCATCCTTCTTCACATTCAGGTTTGCTTTTACTAGACTGATATCCTTTACCGAGAATGTCAGCTCCTTGTCTATCTTAAAATACTTTCCGTCTACATCTTCTGAGATGGAGAGGATTGGTCCATCTTTGTCGACTTTGAACGTAACGCTTTCTTCTGCAGCTTGATTGCCAGCGGCATCCGTTGCCTTCAATGTGACGGTATATTCACCCTCACCGTTGGAAGTATAGCTGGCTTTACCGTCTTTCACATCAACACTTTTTGATGTTTCCTCACCATTGATGTCTTTTTTCTTGATTTCAAAGTGAGCATTGCCCATATGGACTTCATCTACTGTCACCTTTACATTCTTATCAGTTTCATATAATCCGCCATTTTCCACATCCAGGATTGCAAGCTTTGGTGCCGTTTTGTCGGCAGTGAAAGCGAATGATGGCAATGAATGTTCCTCGCCCCTTGCATGCTTTTCGCTAACCTTCACCTGGAATTCATATTCTCCTTCACCAGGTGTTGGATAGTTGAGGATGGTTTCCCAATCTCCTGCGGGGAATGTCTTTGTCTCTATTTGCTCTCCATCTTTCAGTACTGTTACCGTCGCGGTATCAATCTTGATTTTGCTAGAAATCTTAAGGTTTACACTGTCCGTTTTTGAAACTTCTCCTTTAGACAGCGGCTTCTCGCCTGCGTAAACAGTCAACTCAGGAGCCTTTTTTCGGATCGCAAAATTCAACTGTTCCTGGCTGCTCTCGTTTCCGACCTTATCTGTTGCTTTTACTGTGAAGATATATTCGCCTTCTTCACTGAAAGAATAAGATTTGCTCTTTGCCGATCCCCAGTCACCCACATTGTATGGGTTCCCGTTTTTCGAAACAGTAACATCTACGTTTTCGGCAACAAAATGTTCCTCTATCACTTCAACATTGATTTTGACATCTTGGTTTGTAAGAATATCATTCTCAGCACCTGATAATTTTACAGTAGGGGCAGTTGTGTCACGTGTGATGCTGAATGTTTTAGTTTCAGCCTCAAGGCTCCATATTTCATCATTTAAAAAATTTACGTCGATATTAATTTTCCCATCATTTGCAGATGGAATATTCACCCTGTATATCCCCGCGAATTCCGCACCGCCTACAGGGGAGATGTCTGTAACTAAAATTGGGTTCCCGTTTTGATCAGCCGTGATATTAAACGGTGCCTGAACATTTTGTCCCTGAAGATTCGCTTTACTGAAATCATTCCGCAAATCAACAGTGAATGTAACAGGATTGTGGTT
Organism: Mesobacillus subterraneus; assembly: GCF_020524355.2. Classification (NCBI taxonomy): domain Bacteria; kingdom Bacillati; phylum Bacillota; class Bacilli; order Caryophanales; family Bacillaceae; genus Mesobacillus; species Mesobacillus subterraneus. The sequence goes on along the minus strand of NZ_CP129019.1, from coordinate 4,675,693 downwards.
GGTTTGCCAATCCTTGTTAAACGATTCAGCCATATTCCATTCCTGGCTCTCGAATCCAATTTTTTTGTCAACATTCGTTAATGTAGAAAGCGCCTTGCCATTAAAAAGCACCACAGACACAATCAGGACTAACAAAATCGGGATGATAGCAGCCCATTTATTGCTTGGGTGCTTCTTCTTTTTCCTCGGTTCGAGCATCTCTTATTCTCCTTTTTATTTGGTCGTTTTTTAGTGGTCGGTTATTTGTGCAATACTGGCGGGAGGTTTACGAATTTAATTGATCGTCTCGGTGTGGAACGTTCATCGATTACCATTACCATCGTGCGTATAGTAACTTAAGCTCGTTTTTTTGCGTAAAACACAAACTTAAATAATTGTTTCTGAATGAACCACGATAATATCAACCTGCTTTTTAAAGCTTGGTTCTTCTCTTTTACCGAGATTATCCAATAAGGTTGTTTCACCAAGTAAAGTCGTTTCGTCATGGTCTGAGGTCAGTACAGTCGTTTCATTCCAATCAGACAGGATGGTCGTCTCGGCTGGTGACTCATGGAAAACGCTCCTGTTGGATGAGACTGCTGCTGCCACTGGTTCGCGCACAGGAGTTTCAGCCAATAAAGCTGTTGGCTCGTGCCCATCAGGCGCGAACAGCGCTGTTGGATCTAGGTTATCCTGTTTAAGCAAAGCTGTCTGTTTGAAGCTCTCATTCCTCAAAAGTGCTGTCGGCTCCATCTGCCCGCTTGCCATCTTTTCTGTCGGCTCCACATACTCACCAGCCGCCACTTCCTTCTCGACATTCTTGCGGACATGAATTTCCTTTGTTGTCGGCTTTGTGCTGGTGTTGGTCTTGCGGCTGACTGTGGTCTTCCGGGCTTTTCTCCCCGCGCCTGGAAAATTCCAGCCTGTCAGATCCGTAATGACCTGGGCAATATTGAGTTTCACGTAGGTCAGAACCGCAATCACCAGCGCGATTATCGCACCTGCCAAACCGCCGTAGAACATGATCTGGTATGCCATTTTTCTTCAACTGCCTTCCTTGGGAGCATGGGGACGTACCTTATGCTTCTTTTTCGGTACCAAAAGGCACATCCCTCCGCTTCTATTGCTCCCCTAGAGAATATTCAAATTTTCCATGCGTCTGCTGAGTTTTTTGTATCCTTCGTCGTCTTTGGCACCAGGGAGGGTGCTTGCTTTTTCAAAGACTTTTTTTGCTTCGGCGTAATTCCGTTTGCCTTCTTCTTTGTTTTGTTCAATGTCCAGGAGGAGATTACCTAGCTTCACATTGGCATTGATGCTGTCAGGAAACTTTTTCAGCGTCGTGTTCTGGAAGTACTCAACTGCGCGAGCAAATTCGCCCATTTCCTGATAGATGACACCAATTTTGATGTAGACATCTTCCTGATCTGCAACATTCAAGTCAAGCAGGTTGTTGTAATGCTCGATTGCCTGTTCGTAATCGTCGCGGGCACTCGCTTTGTCCTCGGAATTCACGCCGCGGCTGTAGTATGCCTGGTCCAGCTTCTGTTCGAATTCCATTTCGTATTTGAACTGGAGCTGTTCGTTCTCAAGCTTTGCCAGTACTTCCTTCGCCTTCTGGACAATCTCGATTGCCTGTGTGTTTGATTCAGGAATCTGGCTCTTATATGAAATATAGATATTTGCAAGAGAGTTATAGTTATCGATTTTCTTGCTGTCATTCGCCAGTCCGTCATTATACTGGTGGAATTCCTGGAGATCGCCGGCGAATTTCGTATAATCGACGTTCAGGCTGCTCATTGTCGTTGCCAGCGACTTGTAATATTTCGCATCCGGCAGTTCTTTTTCATCGATCTGCTGGAAGTATTTCAGCGCGTTGTTATAGTCCCTTTTCACATCAAAATAGGTCATCCCCACCTTGAAAAGAACTTCATTATTCTCGTGGACTCCCCCGTATTTATCCTGTATGTATGATTCCATCTTGGCGAGTCCTTCGTCTGTCTGGTTTCTATTAATATATAAATCAAGCAGATTGATGTAGGCCTCCGGTCGTTCTTTATCTACGCGGGTCGCACTCTCGAGAAGCTTGATCGCTTCGGTCTGTTCACCGTCCATCAAGGCAATGCTCGCCTGATTTACAAGATTCATATAATCCTGGAATTGCTCATTCTTCATCCCTTTATAGCCGAGGGCCGAGGTTGTTGAGAACGCCAGGAACAGTACGGCTGGAACGACGAACATAGCCAGCTTCTTAATGAGCATGTTCTTGTAGCCTTTTGTCAGCCTGTTGATGTGCTCGAGGTCATAGCTCAGCTCCTCACAGTTCTGGTAACGGTTCGCCGGCTCGGCCTGGGTGCATTTTTTGATGATATGTTCGAGGCCCTCCGGCAGCGACGGGTCCCACTCGCGGATTGGCCTTATCTCGAACGGCGGTTCGCTGAGATTTTTCCCGGTGACAAGGTGGTAGAGTGTGATTCCCAGACTATAAATATCCGTTTTCGCGTCTGTCTGTCTGCCGGAAATTTGTTCGGGTGCCGCATACCCTTTTGTACCAAGGTTTGTCGTATCCGATAGATTCTCAGTTTTGAATTCACGCGCGATCCCGAAGTCGATCAGCTTGATTTTACCCTCTGGCGTGAGCATGACATTGTCCGGCTTCATGTCGCGGTAGATAATCGGGTATGGCTTGCGCGTGTGAAGATAGCCAAGTACACCGCTCAGCTGCTTTGCCCACTCAATGACCTCTTTCGCCGGGATTTTTCCATCGCGCTTGAGCCTTTCCTTCAGTGACTCGCCTTCGATATAGTCCATCACCACATAGATGTCACCTTCGGACTCGATGATGTCGTATATTTTTGGCAAAGAGCCATGGTCGAGTTTTTTCAGCATGTTCGCCTCAACGACCAGACTGTTGATCAAGAGCTCGTTGTTGCTGTTGCTGCGCTTGCGGATATCCTTGACGACAAGCGATTTATTCAGCCGGTTGTCCATCGCCAGGTAGACGACACTCATGCCGCCACGCCCGATTTCCTTCAATATTTCATATCTGTCATCAATGATCGTGCCAATTTGTATCAAGGTAATTCCTCCTAGAAACGCGGGGATGGTTCCAGCAAACCCCAATTATCGGAACGCAAGAACTTTCCCCATGTCCCGTTTTGCCAGCAGAATCGAGATATTGTCTGTTTCTTGGCGTTCTTTTGCGAGCTCGACGAGTTGTACGAGCGTTTCTTTCATCTGTTTTTCATCGGTAAAATGTTGCGGGTTCAGGTTTGTGACCATTTCTTCATCAGTGATTTCATGGTAAAATCCGTCCGTGCAGAGCATAAACATGTTTTCGCTGTCGACTTCGCCTGAAGTGATGACGACGTTGATGTCCTTTGTTGCGCCAACGCACTGGAGCAACACATTCCGGCGCGGGTCGATTCTCGCCTGTTCGGCGGTAATATTGCCGCGCTGCAACTCGCGTTCGACGAGTGTCTGGTCTTCGGTCAGTTTTATCAGATGATTGTTTATGCTGTAAGCCCTGCTGTCCCCAATCTGCAAAATATAATATTGCTTATGGAGGAGAAGCAAAGCTGTGATTGTCGTTCCAAGCTTGATGTTTGCTGCCTCGCCATATTCAAGGATTTTTGTGTTCAGCTCGCGGACACGCTCCTCAAGCTTGCCGGGAAAATCGTCTTCCGCGATGCCGGAACCCAGAAGCTCCGGCAGATCATTGTCAAACCACTCGGACATTCCTCTGATCACCGTAGCGCTTGCCAGTTCACCATGTGAAAGCCCGCCCATTCCGTCGCAGATGATGAATAGACCGATTTCCCCATCAGGTGTCTTCGCCGTTTTCAGCAACAGCCCATCCTGGTTCGTTTTCTTCTTGATTCCTATGTCGGTATGATAGGCCACTTGAAATGCCATTTTGGTTCCTCCTATCCATCAATAAACCTTGAAGATGAATTCCTCGTTCGCGAGCTTGATTTTATCTTCGTGCTTGATTTTGACTTTTTCCTTTGGCGAGACCTTCACACCATTCACGAAACTACCGTTGGTCGAGTGATTGTCTTCCAGGAAGTATTCGCCGTTCGTTACGATCACATGGGCATGCACCCGGCCGATTACTTTGTTTTCAGTGGCAAAGTCCGCCCTCATCGGATCGCGGCCAATTTTGAAAAAGTCCTTGGCAATCGTGATTTTTTCATTCTTTGAGACTGCCAGTAAAAATGGCCTGCGGGTTGAATGTCCAAGGGTTGTCGTTCCCTCATCCTCATCTGCCGTGACGCCAAGTACTGTCGTGCCTCCGTCCTCCGATTCACTGCTGCTGGCAATGGCCAGGCTGGATGTTGATTGATGTTCCGCCACCGAGTGCCGAAGCTTCTTTTAACAAGGCATTGTTTTCACCAAGCTCCGCCCTCGTGATCCGCTTGTAGTTGACTTCTTCCTCAATTTCAAGCTTGCGGCCTGTTTTTACATCCTTCTTCTGGCTTGTGTACTCAGAAGTCAGCACGCCATTGTCAACGCTCGTTTTCATGGTATGGACTTCACTGCCAGGACTGTAGAAATTCGGGTTGATGGACGGTATCCCAAGCTCTGAGGGTTCAAGTATTGGTTCTTGGTCTGTTACTGTTTGTAGGGTCGCTTCCTGCTTCGGTTTATCCGGCATCTTGTAAGGCTGGCGGACGAGTGTTTCATCCCCGCCGAGCTCATTCACTTTTTCCAGCAGCTCTTCAGGCTTGATTTTCTTTGTCTCGACCAGATAGTTATGGAGTTTGATAAAAAATGCGGCATCATCCTTTTCGTCGTAAGGAGCCGACAGCAGCATGTCCTGCAGGAACTCTTTAAGTGATACCTTTTCAAAAATATTATTTTTTACAGGAAGGTAGATAAAAACTAATCTGTTTGAAAAATTATCAATAAAGATGTCACGCTGGCTGAACACGAAATTTGCGATATCCAGACCGCTTGCTTGAGCATCCACCAATGTTTCGGCAATGTTGAGGAAGCTGTTGTACAGACGCTCCTTCGTCGCCGGCGTAGAATTCAGCATTTCAAGCGTGTTATCGGAAAGCATGTCATAGCGAAGAAAGCAGTTATCTCCCTCTAAAATCGCATGGCACGGCAGGATTCCCGGAACCCGGCTCGCTCTCAGCAGCTCCACCTGGCCGCCATCGATATCCGCCTTGCTGTTCGCATGATAATAAAGGAATTTCGAAATTCCGTAGCTTTCCAGTTTAAATTCCGCATGTTTGATCATTGCGCTTCGACTCCAATTTTGAATTTATGTATGAATTTGGACCAACGGACCCCTTTTTTTTAAAAAAATGACTTTATATCCCGTGAAATAATTTTATCTCCGGTTGAAGAACTTTTATCTCCGGTTAAAATTATTTTATCTCCAGTTGGAGAAAATTTATCTCCAGTTGTGGTCATTTTATCTCCGGTTGGACTCGTTTTTCCTATAAAGGGACCCATTCCACCAGCTGGGTCACGGTTACTTCCCCGTTAATACGCTTTTCATCTTCGTTCACCTGCGGATAATCCCCTTAAACCGCTTTTAATCCCCGTTGGATGATGGATAATCCCCGTTGAGTCACGGATAATCCCCGTTGGATGATGGATAATCCCCGTTGAGTCACGGATAATCCCCGTTTAATGCTCACCGCCGCGTTACAGGGGGGTTATTTTACAGAAGGGCAAACTGCACCAGCCGCTTGCCCCCTACCCTCTGTAAAAAGTGATTATTTAAAAGAGCTGGCGTTGTTGTTGATTGCTGTTTCTGCAGTGTTGTAGTTAGTGACCGTGTTATCCAAGAATTTGGCGTAACTGTCGACGACCTGGCGATATTCTTCAAATCGTGGTGCCAGTGAGTTGAAGTTGCCGCGGATTGTGTTGGATGCATCAGAGTTCCATGATGACGATAGTGCATTCATGTCCTTCTTGATTTCTTCCAATCTAGTGGATAGTTGCTGGTTAAGGTTGCGGATTTGGCCCGCCGTTTTGCTAACCTCGCCAAGCGAGATTTTGATTCCATCTCCTGCCAATGTATTTCACCTCCTGCGTTATGTTAAGGATTAGTTGCTCAATCTCTTAGCCTGGTTAATAACCTCTGATTGAGTGTCGCGGTATGTTTTCGCGCTCATTTTCAGGAACTCAGAGTACTGTCTCATCAACTGAGTCATTTTATTGAAGTCGTCCATGAAGCCCTTGATTTGTGCAGTATATGCCTGGTTATCGGCACCCTGCCAAGCAGCAGCCATCGCTTCAACCTCACTGAAAAGAGCTTTATAGTTTCGTTCGTAATCAGCGGCCTGCTGGTCAATCTTGTTAGCAGTCGTTTCAAGTTTTGCTGGTTCAACAGTGATTGCTCTTGCCATCTTTTTCACCTCCTTTCAAGTGAAGTTAATAGAATCATATTCTTCTATCTTCAAACATCGTGAGGCCGAATAAAGTTCCCAGTCTGACCCGGGACAAGAGAACCGTCCCCATGTCCCATACCACATGTCCCATAGAGTCATATTCTTCTTAACTTATAGCTTACATAGCGGTACTTTTCCGCGGACCGGCGCAAACCTGAGGCCGCTTTTACAGAACCGATGCCCTTGAACTCATGGCCGAGGAGCCATTCGAGATATCCTCCAGCTCACGGGCGATCGCATTTGCTTCCGCCGCAATCCTATTAATCTTGCTTCTCACTTTCGGGTCCATTGTTTACCCCCTGATTGAACCGGCTTTTCCGGCGAGATACCTTTCATTCTGCTGTAAAAGTTCCGCGGTCCGGTTCAGGTAATTGATGCTTTCCGGAATCCGGATATCGAAGGATGAGGCGATATCCGCTGCGAGGACATTATCCAGTCCCATGACACCCGCTTCCCAGTACAAATCGTCGATCATCTCGTTAAGCTGAGCGACACGCCTCTGTACCGAGCGAAGCCGGTTGGCGTAATAGAACAGCCTTGGGATGTCAACTTTTATATAAGGTTCGATTGGGAAGTTGTTGCCAGTAACATAATCAATCGCTTTTGTTATAAAACTTTTTGCATGTTTGGCAACAGTATCGAATAAATTTTCAACTTTGCTCATCAATTCCCGTCCGGCTTGATGTACTTTGGAAATATACATCAATGCCTGCTCTTTTACATAATTGGCCTTTGCGACTATTCCCTGCCAGGTGTTATAAATAATGTCCAAGGTCGCTGCGCCGATTACTATCCATGCCTTGGCAATCTGCCTTGGTAAGTAATCCCGCATACTGCCTAGTGAATGGAACACATCCAAAGCCATATCGGCTACTCCCCATGTACCCGCACTTCGAGCTGATGCAAAACTGCCATCCTTGTTGTATACTCCGCTGGTCTCATAATGCGGATAAAACGGATCCCAATAATCTCCATGCTGTTTATTGATCGACACAATCTTATCTACATACGGGGCATATCCCAGATGTGATACGATATCTCCGTTAAAAGTAATAAATGTAAAACGTTCACTCTTCATCGCATCTTTCTGACGGTCATCCAAATCAAACCACCAAAGGGGAGCTCCATTTAAGATATAGGCGTTGACGTTTGAATCTTGAGAATGATTAACAAAAACCCAGGACCCAAGATTTCCGCCTTTAGAGTGCCCATAAATCGTGATGTCTCCATCCAAGTTCTTCATATTCGCTTCATAAAAAGCAAGCGCTTCGTTATGCTGCTTGGTTTCAATACTAATACCAGCGGCAAGATTTCCTCCCCAATCTGTTTTAAGGTTGCCCCAATTAAGAGGATTCTCACTGCCTCGGAATAATACTGCACCATTGCCATCCCCATCCTTGATTGCGTAACCAACAAAACCGGATTCAGATCCTCCATTTGTATTATTAGCTTCATTCGGGTTGTGGTTTTGGTAGCCAGTGAGTTTGATATCTTTAAGGCTGGTGTTCGGATTATCTTTTAGGAAGTTTTGTATATTATTAAATCGATCCGAATCTACTTCTATATTGTTATCAGATATTTGTATTAGCACCGCATTAATTGTAAGAGTGGATTTATCACTAACAGTAAGTTCAGGCGGCAAATCCAAATATGATAACTGCAAAAGGATACTTTTTTCTTCGTCTGTCAATTTATCCAAGGACATCTAATCACTCCCCGAATGGCTGGTAATTAACAGCTATTCTTTCGGGTCCGATTAGTACAAGCGTGTCATCAACCATTCCCGAATTGTTTTCTGGATCAAAACGGTAATCTACATTAACTTCACCGTAAACTTTAGCTTTTAAATTTGACCATGCAATATTATTTACTAGTGATGTCCTTATGTAATCTGAGATATCCTCTGAATTGTCAACGAATCCTACTGAAACTGTATATCTCTCTGTTCCTAGAGATTTCATCAAGTTATAGAGGTTAAAAATATTTTTGTTAAATTGACTAACCTCTGGTTTGCCTTCCGTCTTAATACCTGCCTTTAAAACCACAGAAAAATCTTGATTGCCACTTTCCAAATACTCATCAAATGACATATTAACCATTGATTTATCATATTTATCAGGCGCGATTCGCAGTAAGATCTTATACGGTGTTCCAGGAGGGAGTTCTTTTTCAATTTGATCCGCAAGCTTTGCTTTCAATTCCTCAGCCCACTTAGCGAGGACATAGTTATCATTCACAACTTCTTTGTCATCTTTATCCTCTTGAGCCAGGAAAACTACCTCAGGATTCCCTTCCGGATGCACAGTCAGCTTATCCTTCCCATACATTTGAGCGAAAATTTTGCTGCCTTCTTTTACGCCTTCAACTGTGAATTTCTGATTATACTTTTCTTCCAATTTAGCAAGAACCTTACTCTCCGAACTCATACAACCCGCACCTCCCATTACTACGAATAAAATCACTGCAGTCAGCATGATCCATTTCTTCAAGTTCCCCACACCTTCCGTTATAAAAAACAGGGGCGGCCCGGTTTATGAAAACCGCCCCTAAGGTCATATGTTCAAATTCTCTGAGACGTACACCGTCTCAACGTAGCACTTTCCGAGACACAAGAACCGTCTTTTTGTCGCATCTTGATCAGTTAAGTTCTCAAGTGACATCTCATCACTCCTGATCAGGCTCATAATGCTTTGCTACATCTGATGGACTTCTTAAAATTAATGATTCGTTTGCATCCTCACCTGGGTTCTCACCATCAAATTCGTCATCAATATTCACATAGCCATACACCTTAGCCTTTAAATTCGACCATGAAATATTATTGATAAATGAAGTCCTGACATAATCCTCAACATTAGACGACTTATCAACAAAACCGATTGAAACAGTATACATCTCACTGCCTACACTTTTAACCAGCTGAAACAACTCATAGATTTGTTCATCATACTTTTCTATCTCAGGCTCACCCTCCGTGCTGATACCAGCTACGAGTGCAACCTGAAAGTCTTTATTGCCTTCATTTACATACTCATCAAAACTCATGTTTATCATTGATGCATCATACTTATCAGGCGCCATCCTTATCAGGACCTTATATGGTGTTCCAGGAGGCAGTTCCTTCTCAATTTGATCCGCAAGTTTCGCTTTCAATTCTTCAGCCCACTTGGCTAAAACATAATTGTCATTAACAACGTCTTTATCGTCCGTATCCTCCTGGGCAAGGAAAACCATATCCGGATTCCCTTCCGGATGCACAGTCAGCTTATCCTTACCGTACATTTGGGTGAAAATCTTACTGCCTTCCTTCACTCCCTCAACAGTGAATTTCTGAGTATACTTTTCTTCCAGTTTAGCAAGGACCTTACTCTCCGAACTCATGCACCCCGCACCTCCCATTACTATGAACAAAATCAACGCAGGCAGCTTGATCCGCTTCTTCAAGTTCCCCACACCTTCCGTTTTTAAAAACAGGAGCGATCCGGTAAATGAAAACCGCCCCCAAGGTCATATTTTCATATTCTATGAGACGTGCATCGTCCATACGTCACACTTTCCGAGACACAAGAACCGTCCCCATGTCGCACCTAGTTATTACTCTTCATAAACAATGTAATATTCATTAATATCTTCAGGATTACTTATTTGAAAGCCATCCATTATAACAACAGCACCGTATACATATTTTAAATTCGTCCAAGAAGTGTTGTTCACGTTGGATGTCCTTATATACTCATCACTATTCATGGAGTCTTCTACAAACCCAACTGAGAGTGTATAAAAATCTGTGTTTAGGCTTTTTAATTTTTGGTATAGATTATATAGTCCTTCATTGTAGGTATTAATGTCTGGTTGGCCAGAGGTTTTTATAGCAGCAACCAATACAACGTCAACTTCCTTATTTATATTTCTTAGGTAATCATATATGGAAGTATCCATCATACTCTCATCGTATTTACTATCTGCTATACGCAGATAGAACTTAAAGTCGCTAACATCAGGAATTTGCTTTTTCACTTCCTGCTCCATAGTCTTTTCCAGCTCTTCTCCCCATTTGGGGCCAGTACATAAGTATCGTATATTACCCCTTCTCTGTTCCGGCTTTCTCCCGCTACAAATATTTGCTCAGGCTTTCCTTCGGGATAGGCAAATATTTTGTCTTTCCCAGAGAGGGAAGGGAATAATGCACTGGCCTTATCAACATCTTCTACTATAAACTTCTCACCATATTTATTTTCCAAATGCTTGATAACCTTGCTCTCGGAACTCATGCATCCCGCTCCAAACAAAATTACAATTATTATTGTCGCAGGCAACATGATCCACTTCTTCAAGTTCTCCACACCTTCCGTTTTAAAAACAGGGAACGTCCAGGTTTATGAAAACCGTCCCCCCTGGTCTTAGTTCAAATCCTACGAGACACAAGAACCGTCCCTATGTAGCACCGCAATTTCTGAGACACAAGAACCGTCCCTATGTCGCGCTGTCCCGCTGCCCACGTCCCTAAATCAACATCAACTTAGCCCCGTTCATCAACCCGATTTCTTCAACGGTCTGGTTGATGTTTAAAATAGTACCTGTTTTGCGGTCACAGAGGATGGTGTCGTGTGTTGCCGAGAAGTATCCTTGTGATAGTTCGGTCATGGTTCCGGCGAGCAGGTGGACGACTTCGTGCAGCAAGATTCCCTGCGGCAGGAAGACGTCGTATGATTTTTCAGAGGCGGGGATGAAGACCTCTACGAGCACCTTATCCATGGTACGCTACCTCCTCTTGCTTACTTTGTACTGAGGATAACAGCTTCACGAGCGTTGGTTTTCCTTTTGTCACGACATAGCCGAAGCCTGGCGGGATTTCCTGGTACATATCGTTTGTCACCTTGCCGAGCTTCATCACATACTGATCAGTGATACCGTTGCCTGCCCATATGAAATCGCTAAGCGATACATGCTGCTTGAACCAGCCTTCGAATGAGATTGAGCTCAGCTTATCGGCGCTGTCTGAGATGATCAGGTTCACATTGAGGCCATTGCCTTTTTCAAGGAAGACCTTGAGCTTATCCTGGCCGTCCGGTGACAGATACATCATTAAATCGGTGAAGGAATCGATGATACAGGTGATGTTGCCGAATACCGGCGGCTGCTCGCCTGCTTCAATTGCATCCTTCGTCGTATTGTTCCGGTGGACGAGCGTGTTGAACAGGTAGACGATCGTGTCTTCGAGTTCGGATTGCTCGCAAAAATACTTATAATCCTGCTTGCGGCCGGCCGCCGGCCGCGAAGTGCTCATTAGGGTCGATGACAATCAATTCCCTGCCTTCTGAAGCGGTGAAAATTTCAGAAACGCCCTGCATGAAGCTTGAGCATTGATCATTTTGCAGCGCAGTAACCACGTTTACATAGTTGCCAAGGAAATCGAAATGAGCTGTTTTCAGCGAGTTTTTCTCAATGCCGACTGGCACTTTGTTACTGTTCATATTTTTCGCTTCATCACGCAGGTAGTCCAGATCGACTTTCTCAGGAAGGATCGGAACACGCATTGCGGCTGGCTGCATCCATGATTCCCGCAGGCCTTTGCAATAATCGGTGATGAAGCTGTACATATTGTCTATATCGCTTGTGATATGGGCAGTCTGGAATTCATATGTTGTATCACTCTTGAAAATGCCGCGACCCTTCGATTTGGATGGATACACTCCTTCTGTATTGCCCAGTACGCCCGAGTATTCACTCTGGTCATTCAGCTGGAGCACATACATCTGCTTAAAGTTCTGGAGCAGCCTGTAGCGTATCGCCCCTGTATTGATTGCGGTGACGATGAAGTAAATGCCATACTTCAGGCCCTCACGTGTCAGGAATGATATACCTTCCTCGAGCTCCTCGAACATCTCGGAGAACGCCGCATAATTGTGAATTGCCACAACAATCGACGACAGGCTCTCACCCGACATTTCGTTGTATGTGATAAAATCTCCGCCGTAATTTGAAAGCAGCTTCTTCCTCCGTTCAATCTCACCTGTAAGCATCTTGAACAGGTTGTGGATCTTCTCGCTTTCATGTGACAGCATCACATCGCCGACATGCGGTGCCTCCTTGAACCAGACAAGCGTCTCAGAACCGAAGTCAAGCAGGTAAAAGTTCACTTCGTTCGGCGTATATTCTTCCATTAATGAATAAAGCATCGTCGTCAAGAAGGTCGTCTTACCGCTTCCGGCAATACCGTAAATCACCGCGTTTCCTTCCTGCGTGATCGGCATGCGCATGACCATCTGCCGCTGGTTGGCCGGGTCATCATATTCGCCAATGATCGGGTTCAAATGGAAACCTTGCTGGTGGATACTATATTTTTTCTTCAACTTATCGATGTATATGAGCTCAGGAATCGGTTCAAGCCACAGCTGGCGGACCTTGATGTTCTCTTGCTTCGCCATTTTTGCCAGGTATTCCGTAATCTCATCAATTTGCTTCGGCGGATTTTTCATCGCGGACTTGCGCTTATCAATACGGGCATTTTTAATGACACGGCCTAGGTCATCTATGACGACGACGCTGTCATCCTTATACTTTTCGACTCTGTCGGACGGATAATACGGCGCGCCAGCCCATGCAGACTGCCCAAGTTCGAACAATTCGTTGAAGCCAACCTGGAGATAGAATCGTCCGGTCTGCTTCAGCTCCGCGGCGTCTGGACGCTTGATGACCTCCATGCTGTCCGCTTTTTCCTGCACCTTCAGACTGATGCGAAATTTACTGTTGCTCCAGATCTGGTCATCGACGACACCAGACGGCTTTTGCGTCGCCAGAATCAGGTGGACGCCAAGGCTTCGGCCGATACGCGCGGCACTGACGAGCTGATCCATGAACTCAGGCTGCTGCGCCTTCAGCTCGGCGAACTCGTCGGAAATGATGAACAAATGCTGCAGCGGCTCTGTTACCAGGCCTTCACGGTATAGTTTCTGATATTTATAGATATCGATGTTACTCTGATCAACAAGGCGGCTCGTTTCACTGAAAATAGCCTGGCGGCGCTTCAGCTCACTCTGGATTGAAATCAGCGAGCGGTTGACGGCTGCTCCATCGAGATTCGTAATCGTACCAGCCAGGTGCGGCAGATCCTCAAACGCATTGGCCATGCCGCCACCCTTGTAATCAATCAAGATGAACGCAATCTCGTCCGGGTGATAATTGACCGCGAGCGACAAAATGAATGTCATGATAAATTCACTTTTACCAGACCCGGTCATCCCAGCAATCAAGCCGTGAGGACCGTGATATTTTTCATGCAGATCAATCATGAACAGGTCGCCCTGTGTATCTACACCGATTTGCGTCTGGATCGTATGGACGGGATTGTTTTCCTTCCATTTCGTCAGCGCATTGAGATGTTCAATCTTACCCACGCCAAACATTTCCAGGAATGTCAGCATATCTGGCAGGGTATATGCTTTTTGTGAGGTATTTAACTGGATATTGGCCAATTTTACAGCCAATTCTTCTGCATCTTCCTCTAGATAGCTATCAGCGTTGAAACCTACATATTTCCCGGAAATATCGTCTTTGTCATAGATTTTGGAAAAACTCTTGTCCAGCTCGATGACATTCGTACATTCCTTCGGCAGGTTTTTCAGCTCGTCATAGAGAGTGACCAGGCTGAATCTTATATTCTTCTTTTCTTTTACTATTTGATTGATCATTTCTGCCTTCGATGCAAGGCTCTTGTTCATCGAGAAAACAATATAATGCTGATCAATTTCCGCAAGATCTTCCTCGGCAAGCTGCTGGCGCGCACTGATTTCTTTTTCAAAATAAGCCGAAAGCTCTTTGATTTCATTACCGTCAGTGGCGACGAAGCGGATGGTCTTGCCATCATCCCAAACATGAGGAAGCCATTTCACGAAATTCCATGTATGATGTTCGTGGTCATCGTATATGAACACTAGCTTTAACTCGTCATAGCTATGCAATGATGTCAGCTGGAAAATCAGCCCCTGAACAAAGCTCTTCACTTCTTCCCTTCTGCCAATGATTCCGCTGATCCGCTCCTCCGTCAAGTCGACAGTGACCGGTACATCCTTTAATATTTGAGGCTTCTCTACGATTTGATAAAGCTCATCCTGAAGGTTGTCATCCTCAAGCATGAAGCGTTTCTCAGGATACTTGATTTCCGCGTTCAGTGGCAGGTCTCCAATTCCCAGGCGTACTTTAAGGAAATCATTCTGCCCGATTCCCCGCTCCCAAAGATTGCGCTGGCGACGCTTGATTCTCGTCAGGCAGTTTTCAAGAGTGACGTGATTTTCGAACAGGATTTCGCTCTGGTGCTTGCACTCCTCCTCAATCACTTGCTTCATTTCCGCCAAGTATTTCGAATATTTTTCCTGGCGGATGCCCTCAAGCTTGATGCGGCGCTTTTTTTTCGTATTTCTTGGTTAAAATCGGCCAGAGTACCGTACCGATCATCATGCTGAACGACATAACAAGCATTGGCAACGCCTGTATCATATCCCCGCCCCTGCTCATGACACTCTGTAACATAAGGAGACCGGTAAAAAGTGAAGCCATCCCCATCGTGATCGACGGTCCCAACAACAACATCAGCGGCGTCTCATCGATATTCGGCTGTGGAGGGGGGCGGATCGATTTTAATGGTTGTTTCTTCAATATCACGCTTGAAGCGCGGCGAACGGTAAAAGAGTTGATTATTTTCTTCTTCAATATGTATTTCATCGAGGTTGAGTTCTTTTTCGACTACAGGTTTTTCTGCAATAAATGAATTGAATGCATTCCGGTCGAGGAATACCGACTTATGCGGATTGTTCAACGATAATAGACGGCCGTTGAAAATGATTTTGAGACCTATGATGAAAATGACATCACCGACAGCCAGTTCCTTTTCCCTGATTCTTTCTCCATTGACATATGTACCGTTGGAACTGTTGAAATCCTTGATGACAGCCTTGCCACTGCTGCTGTATTCAATAACGCAGTGGGAACTCGATACTAGCTTGTTCGAAAAACAAATCTGACTGTCCTGCGAACGCCCGATTTTAATGGAATTTGTGGTTGCAATATGTTTAGTGAATTCATTTCGGTCTGCCGTTTGCGGCTCAACATAGACTAGAGCGGATTGATGGTCGCTGCGGTGAATACTATATGTTTTGAATGGTTCAATGAGGACCTTCGATTGTATTTCGTTGGCGTTATCCTGTAGGTATGCCTGCTTATTGGATTTCAGATACCACTGGCCTTCTTCTGCTTCCACAGCCAGCATATCGACCGGGTTGTTTTCTTGATCTTCCGTATTCAGTATGTATCTACCTGTGACTCGTTCAGGCAAAACGAGATCGAATACCCGATTCCGGTCAAAAAGTGTGAGAATCAACTCAATTCCTCCCCAGCCCTAGATATCTGTATTTCAACAGTATGTAAAGTGAAAACTTAGTATTTTTACCATTTTATCTCAAAAAGTGTAATTTTACATCAAACCTTTGATTCATCTCCAAATATATAAACATCTTACAATATCAGGAATTATATTCAACTAATTACCCCCTCAACTGGAAAAATAGGGATTTTAGTCCTATTCTCACTTTTAGTTCGGATAGATTCACTGGTGTATTTGTATTAAGTTAATAACTCACATAAAGAAAACTAGTTCTATATACCCCAACTAAATCCATCTAAAACCAAAATAATCTAAAATATTCCATTTATTTTTACAAATTTTTGAAGGTTATCATTGGGATTTTTTCAAAGGGCATACTATAATCAAAGAATCTAAATAAATGAGCAGGTGATTCAAATGAAGATTCATGTGGTCCAGGCGTATTCGCAGGCAAATAGAATCAGAGATTACGCACAGGAATTGAACGAGATTAAAAGCAGGCTGCAGGACTTCAAGGGGAATCTTAACAGCGGATGGCAAGCGCAGGAAATGACCTACATCAATAACGCAATTAACAGCATTGGCAGAGAAATTTCCGAACTGCAATCGCTGCTTTTTTCCATCGGGACGGATATCGTAGCAGCAGCGAATGAAATCAAAAGGGAAGAAGAAGCAAGAGAGGCAGCGGAACGGGCGGCAGAAGAAAGAGCAGCTAAGGAAAGGGAAGCAAGGCTGAATAATACCGGTTTGCGGTAAGTCAAACGGGACATGGAGTGATGCCTTCAGGCCTGTCCCCATTTCTACATAATAAAAAGGCGGCAGCCTCCGCTATGTAGAAAAGCAGAATCATACACGCCTTTTGTGGCGATGCCCGGCTTTTCTGGATCTAAGCTGGGCATTTTTCTTTTCTAATTCGGCAATAGTCACACAGCTGAATTACGGTCCCTCCAATCTGTTTGTTTCAATTCTTTTTCACTTAACTGGCTCTTCTTCCCTTTCCTCTTTGCGGTATTTCATTTTCGTGGCTTCTCCGCCTCTCAAGTGGCGGATCGATTTATGATAATCAAGGATTTCTTTTACTTCATTGGCAAGGTCAGGGTTGATCTCAGGCAATCTTTCTGTCAGGTCTTTATGGACTGTACTTTTGGATACGCCAAACTCCTTCGCTATGACGCGAACTGTTTTTCTCGTCTCCACGATATACTTTCCAATCTTGATTGTTCTCTCTTTGATGTAATCGTGCACACCACTCGCCCTCCCTAAATTGGATGTGAGAAGTGTGAAATGAGACTCGCTTTTATCTGCCAATACTGCATTCCGCAAAAATTCCGTTGCGGCAGAAGGTGGTTCCTTCTGGAAATTACTAAGATTAATCATGTCCCCGGCTGAATCCTCATATTGTTCAAACGATTCCTCACCTCAAACACTCTCTTTGTCAGGTTTGTAACATTTTATTAGCTTGGTTGAGGATATATGCACGAAAAAAGCAATAGGGACAAGGCATTGTTAAGTTTTTTGAAAAATTCAACTATTTTACAAGAGAAAAACTTTCCTAAACACCCATATTTATGTACATAAAAACCTGTCTTTCGGCGAATTTCTGATGAGGAGTTATTTTTCATTGGGGGAGAAGCAAACTTGATTACCTACAGACAAACTAGAAAACAGAGAATTAGAGAGCAAAAACGCAAAGTGACCTTAAAACGGAACAGAAAACTGATCGGCGCTGCAGTAGCAGGATCGGTAGCGGCAGGATTACTGCTTGGCATCGGCCAAAAGAAAACAGAAGCGATCGGTTCATTTTATACAGTAAAAAAAGGAGATACGTTATACAGCCTGGCAAAGCAATATGATACATCGATTGAATTGCTGAAAAAAGTAAACTCACTGCCTTCGGACAACATTAAAGCGGGACAGACACTCGAGGTACCCGTTGAGGTTGACGCAGGGAACTATCTCGTAAAAAAAAGGAGACACATTGTTTTCCCTGGCAAAAAAATACGGTATAACGGTGAAAGATTTAAAAAAGGAAAATAAATTGGTCAGTGACTCCATTTATATTGGACAAGTCCTATCGGTCCCCGTTCATGGCTTCCAAATGGATGAAGGTACCTACATAGTCAACCCCGGAGACACATTGTTCAACATCTCCAAGCGGTTCGGTGTCAGCTTGAAAGAATTAAAGCAAGTTAACGGTTTGAAGCAGGACATGGTTCTGATCGGCCAGCACCTCGTCATACCGGGCGAGATTGACTTCGCGGAAGCAACCATTATCGGGGCGGCTGACAATTTTACAATTGAGGTTGAGAGTGATGGAGAAGCCATCCCATTAAAAGTTTCTTACGGAACAGCGAGGGAGTTTGAAGAAATCGCAGGGCGACGAGTTGTCGTTGGATATAAAAATGGTGCCTTAATAAATATTCAATAATCATATGAACCCGTAGCCATCCATCTGCTACGGGTTCTACTGCATATAGCTGACTTCACGATAAGTTAGCAAAGTGCGTATCGGTGGGCGATACGTTTTTAATTCACACTTCCCATTAAAACTGCATCGACCGCGCCTGGCTATCTGTAGCCTTGATGAGTTCTCCCCATGTGGAATGACCACGGTCTTTGAACTGCTGCAACAGTTCAGTGAACAGGTAAGCAGTCGTTAAGGCATCGCCCACCGCCGCACTGTGGCGGTCATAAATTCGTGTGCCGAATGCCATCGCGTATCGCTCTAAGTCCCGCATATCATATGATGGAGCAATAAAGCCAATCATATCAAGTGTATCGATGGTGAACAGTTTTTTTTAGCGTCAGCTTTTCTCGCTTCAGCTCGGTTTTCAGCACAAGGTGATCGAAGCCGACATAATGCCCAACAAGGCAGACCGCTTTGTGTGACCCAACATAGTCAAAGAAGCCATGTATCGCTTCTGAAGCCACAGGTGCTTCGGCAACTTTTTCATTCGTAATCGATGTCAGCTCAATTATTTCCCGAGAAATTTGTCGCTCCGGGTTCACATATGTCTGAAAACGGTCATTTTCCATCACCTTCATCCCGCTTACCGGCACAGCGCCAATTTCAATGAGACGGTCAGTGGTCGCCACCTGGAATCCGGTCGTCTCCGTGTCGAAAACAACAAAAGTTAAGTCATCGATTTTAGTCGATAAAGGAATCTTTTCGTACATAAGCGGGCAGGAAATATTCTTTCGTTGAAAAAACATGCCAACCTCCTTTCAAACCACCTGTCTTCATTGACATTTTGCCAGGTTCCTTTCTGGTGTTCGAAGTGCCATGCTCGTCACAGCCTGACATTCACCAGATGTCTTTCTAGTAAAAATTTATGTCCCAGGACTTTGCCGTAAAGTATTACACTGAGAATCTGGCAAATACCATTCCCTGGAGCTCTCTTAGTGTTCGCAGGCTCAGGATTAGTTCATCTTTTTGTCTGGTTGACATGGTGGCGAATGATAGGACGGAGCTGCCGCCTTTATTTTCCCACCTTTGCCTGATATAAAGGTCGAGCACGTGGCTGAAGGCTTCTTTAAGGTCAGCTGTGAATCCTTTGGTAAAGATACCCTTTTCTTTAAAACTAGTGATTTTCTCCAGGGGCGTTCCCGGGATTCCTTCGTAATAGAGCGATAGAATTTGCAGACTGTGGTGGAAGGGAAACAAAACTTCCTTTTTCATATCTATGCTTTTCCGGCCGAGCTTGAAAAGGGCGCGTATCGGTTCATCCAATGTCGGGATTTCCTGCTCCTTTTCGGTCTGGACCATCCGGTAGAGGAAGATTTTTGACCGGTCAAGTAGTTCGGCGATTTTTGCTTCGAATTCCTGGTCTAGCGCTTGGCTCCCCGCTGCGAAACGATAGGAGAAAAAGTTATGCGCGAGCAGGAGATTGTCATTCGTGGACTGCAGCATCCATTTCCTGACGCGATCCTGCCATTGCTGAAGCGTCCCTCTCCATTGCTCCTCACTCGACATCATCAAGCCCTTGCATCGAGCGTAGCCAGCAGACTCCAGCATTGCAGTGATCTCCGCTCCTAATTTTTCAAAGTAGTCATGGTCATTTGTGTCTCCATACACTAGGAAATGATCCTGATCTGTCAGCATGAACTGTTCCCCGCGGCCCGCAGAACCCATTAAATAAAAGGCAAAAGGAGCTGGTGGCTCAAAACCTTTCTCCCGGAGTGCCTTAAGTGATAATTCGACTGCTCTTCCTATCAGCCGATCGTATAATTTCGTAATGATATCGAGCAATGCTAGAGACGGAACGCGGTCTCGTATCAGCGTTTCGGTAACTTCATAGATTGCTGCCCTGATCTCAGGAAGGCTCTTTTCATCGGATTCCTCGATTTTCTTTATTGTCCTCATTACACTGTCGTTCTTTTTCCGGAGCAAATCAGTCAGGGTAATGACTCCGGAAATTTTCCCATCATCGACCACGGGCAAATGCTTGATCCCGTTCAGCAAAATTTCCGATAGGGCATCGTAATAGTAAGCAAACCTGGAAATCGTCACAGGTTTCTCCGTCATCACAAGCCTGGATGGCTCTTCTACAGGAATCCCCTTCGCCACCACACGGCCGACAATGTCCCGTTCTGTTATGATCCCTTTCAATTCATGCTGGTCCATGACTAGCACCGAGCTTGTTTTATGACTGGACATCTTCAGTGCAGTTTCCTTGATGCTTGTTTCTGGAGATACGAAGGCTATTTCCTCAGTCATCAAATCCTGTACTCTGGCTAAAATCGTCTCTCCCTCACCAATTCCCTTCGCCATTTTCACCTGCTCTGCAAGTGAACCATAAACATCTTTCAGCCTGATTGAAACCTGGGACAGCAGGTAATCATGGACATCCTGATCATCCCATCTTTTTGCCAGTACGGAATAAGGGATCAGCAGTGCCTGGACATCTTCTACAGACCTGACCTCGACATTAGCCTGCGGTTTATCGGCATTCGTAAACCCGAGGAACTCTGCCAGACTTGAAAAACCTACAATTTCACCTTTTCGGATGACTTCAAGGACTTCTTCCTGTCCGGCGGCATTTTTCACGAACACCTCGGCAATTCCCTGTAAAATCAATAAAAGCCCCTGACGTGGAGTGTCCGTCTTGAGCAATATTTCTTTTTTTCCATAGGTAAGTGCTTCGCATTCCTCGACAAGGGAAAGGGCCGTGCGTTCATCCACTCCCTGGAACAGGGGATGGAACTGCACAGCCTTCCAAATTTCCTTATTAAGCTTTTGTTGCATCGTCATTCATCCAAACTTCGCCGTTCTTATAGGTCATCTGTTCAGGATAGCGAAGGTCGAGTACTTCCTCCTGAATTTTTTGCGAAGGTGCCGGAGTGGCAAGTGAAACAATGAAGTTCGCAAGGAATGCTGCTGTTGCACCGAATACTCCAGCACCAGTATCAATGATGCCAAGAATCGTGAAACCGCCGTATTTTGCCGCGAAAATGTATCCTAGTGTCACGGCAAGACCGACAAGCATACCTGCAACAACCCCTTGAGAATTTGAGCGCTTCCACCATACGCCAAGGATCAGTGCCGGGAAGAATGTTCCACTCGCGAGCGCGAAGGCCCAGGCAACGATTTGCGTGATGGCACCCGGAGGATCAAGGGCAACAAGACCGGCCAATACTGTGGCAACAACAATGGAAATACGAGCTACATTCAGGCGCGTCTTCTCTGTAGCATTTGGCTTCATGACACGATAGTAGATGTCATGTGCAAAAGCGGAAGAAATCGCGATCATCAAGCCACCGGCTGTAGAAAGGGCAGCAGCCATAGCGCCTGCCGCTACAAGACCGATGACGAACACTCCAAGGTTTGCGATTTCTGGAGTCGCCATAACAACGATATCATTGGAGATCATCAATTCGCTCCATTGAAGGACGCCATCTCCATTTCCATCAGCAACCTGAAGTTTTCCAGTATCAACCCAGGATTTCGTCCATGCAGGAAGCTCGCTGATTTTGCTGCCGGCAACCTTTGTCATTAGGATAAAACGCGAGAATGCTGCATAAGCAGGGGCAGACAGATAAAGCAAGCCGATGAATAGAAGTGCCCATGCGCCTGACCAGCGAGCAGCCTTCATTGTGGAAACTGTATAGAAGCGGACGATTACGTGCGGAAGTCCCGCCGTACCGGCCATCAAAGTAAACATCAGAGCAAGGAATTGCCACTTTGTGCCGTTTGTGAATGGCGCAAAGTATTCTGAAATGCCTAGTTCACGGTCAAGTTCACCCATTTTCCCGACCAGCTCACCATAAGAAAGCCACGGAAGCGCACTGTTTGTAAGCTGCAATGACATGAAAATAACCGGAATTAAATACGCAATGATCAAAATGATATACTGGGCAACCTGTGTCCAGGTGATTCCCTTCATACCGCCGAACGCTGCATATGTTGCGATCAAAACCACACCAATCATCGTGCCAAGCTTTGCATCGATTTCGAACAGTCGCCCGATAACCACGCCGGAACCGGAAAGCTGGCCGATCGAATAGGTGAAGCTGATGATGATCGTTGATATCGCCGCAATGACGCGGGCAGTGTGGCTGTTATATCGGTCACCGATAAATTCAGGAACCGTATATCGGCCGTATTTTCGCAGCTGTGGAGCAAGCAGGAATGTCAGCAGCAAATAGCCACCCGTCCAGCCCATGATATAAGCAAGGCCATCATAGCCGAGAAGCATAATCGTCCCAGCGAGTCCGATGAAGGAAGCGGCACTCATCCAGTCAGCGCCAATCGCCATCCCGTTGAAAACGGGCGGTACGCCGCGGCTGGCTACATAGAAATCAGATGTCTGCTTAGCTGTATTGTAAACCGCAATTCCGATATACAAAGCAAATGTAGCTAAAATAATAGATAATGAGACCAAGAATTGTGTATCCAAAGTTCTCCCCCTTATTCAAACGCTCTTTTTTCTTTCGCCGTGATTTAGTGATCCAGGCTCTTTCCTTCGCTCAGCTTCACGTTCTTCTCCTCATCAATCCCATACTTCCTGTCGATGCCATCACTCAGTTTGGCGTTGACAAACAGCAGGATGATGAACGTGACAATCGCTCCCTGCGCACCCATGAAATAATGGAATGGGAAGCCGCCGATTGAAAGTTCGCTTAGCGGCTCGGCAATCATTACGACTCCGAACGAAACGAGGAACCAGATAATGAAATAAATGATCATGTTACGGGTTCTTTCACGGAAATACGCGTCAGCAACTGACTTATCAATTTTCTTCACATTTACACCCCTTTGGTTTTGCTAATCCCCTTTGAATAATCCTTCATGAAATGACGACCTAGCATTAGAAAGCTTACTCCACTCCTTTTTTTATGGATTTGAATTATATGAACCTTGCGCCAGGCAAAGTTGATACCAATTAGAAAAGCGGAAGCGCCTTGGTCAGCCCCGACAAGCGTCTCGAGGCGTTAGGCGCTGAAGCTAGACACTAAAATAAGTTATAAATTTGTACATTCTAATAACTCGATAATGGATTCTGGGTGGATTAACTTAAGCTGAAGATGAATTTCACTGTTTCAAAAAAGGGAGCCGGGACCATGATAATCTGGATGAGGAAGTAGAGAAATATGCTTAGAAACGGGACTGCCAGATACATTGCCTTATTTTTCTTCAAGCCAAGGAAAAGACTTATGCCTGTGATCACTAGCAGGCCGATTAGAATGGTCACATTGATTCCTCCTGTGAAAAGAAATTTGCAGAGAGATGTATAAATATTTATTTAACTAAATCTTTAGAAAATTTAATTTAATTATCCATATAATGTCCAGGCAGGTCAATACGTTATTTCTAAAAAATGTAATCGTTTTCTATGTCGATATTTTTCCGGTCGTAGAAAAAACGTGAGTAACCGTAGGGATATACGGGGATATGAACAAGAAGAGTTTGTCGAAATTTTTTTTAGCTGTCCTGGTATTTTTCCCATAGTTTTGTATCGTTTGTAATGATTTTACAGAATAGTAAAAGGAACACTCGCCATGAGTGTTCCTTCATTAGATATTATATTACCAGCAGGCAATTGCTCCATCCGTCCTCATTTCCGTTCCGCCGGTCAGGACTCCCGTTTCAGGATTGCGAACGATCACCTGGCCGCGCCCGAAGCTTCCGCCATCATATGCTACCTTCATTTGATGCCCTCGGGCTGCGAGCTCCTTGACGATATAGTTCGGGAAGGTATGCTCCACTTCGATTTGTTTCCCTTCGATCCACTGCCAGCGCGGCGCATCAAGCGCAGCCTGAGGGTTCAAGCCGAAATCGATCATATTCATCGCCACCTGTACATGTCCCTGTGGCTGCATATAGCCGCCCATCACGCCGAATGGACCGACTGCCTGGCCATCTTTCGTGATGAAGCCAGGAATGATCGTATGGTATGTCTTCTTGCCCGGAGCAAGCGCGTTCGCATGGTTTGGATCAAGAGAGAAGTCATGCCCGCGGTTCTGCAGGCCGATCCCTGTTCCCGGAACGACAACGCCTGATCCGAAGCCCATATAGTTGCTCTGGATGAAGGAAACCATGTTGCCTTCACCATCGGCAGTCGACAGATATACCGTTCCACCTTTAGGAAGAGAACCAGGTTCAGGCATTCTCGCTTCGGCGCTGATTTTAGCCCGAGCATCCTCACCATACTGCTCTGATAGAAGATCCGCTACCTTCGCCTCCATCGTTTTAGGGTCGGTGACATATTCCTTGCCGTCCGTGAACGCCTGTTTCATCGCTTCAAGCTGAAGGTGGACTCCGTTCACGTCCTCGCGGTGGCTAAACTCATAACCTTTTAAAATATTCAACGCCATCAAGGCGACGATTCCTTGGCCGTTCGGCGGAATTTCCCAGGCCTCATAGCCACGATAGGAAACAGAGATTGGATCCACCCATTCAGGATGATAGTTTTCAAGGTCAGATTTCCTGAGGAAGCCGCCCGCTTTTTCAGACGCTTCAGCGATTCTATCAGCAAGGGCACCTCTGTAAAAGCTCTCCCCATTACTTTCAGCGATTTCCTGGAGAGTTTTTGCATGATCCTCAGATTTCCACATTTCGCCCACTTCTGGAACCTTTCCTTCAGGTGCGAAAATGCGGAACCACTCTTCGTACTCTTCTCCCTGGAAGCGATTCTTGTATGCCTTGAAGGCACCCTTCCAATATTTTGCGAGAATAGGAGTCAGCGGATACCCATTGCGCGCATAGTCAATTGCTGGCTGCAGTACCTCAGTAAGCGGCAGGCGACCGAATTTTTTCGACAGCTCTACCCATGCTGATGGTGCTCCCGGGACTGTAACCGGAATCCAGCCATGTGAAGGCATTTTTGCATGGCCAAGCTCTTTCACTTTCTCAATCGAAATCGATTGTGGCGCAGGACCGCTAGCATTCAAGCCATACAGCTTATCTTTCACCCACACAAGCGCGAAAGCATCGCCGCCAATCCCGTTTGAAGTCGGCTCGACGACTGTCAGGCAAGCCGCCGTCGCAATTGCCGCATCAATCGCATTGCCGCCCTTTTTTAGAATATCAAGCCCAACCTGCGCAGCAAGCGGCTGAGAAGTAGCAACCATCCCATTGCGAGCGACCGTCGCCATCCGCTGGGAAGGAAAAGGATATGTATGTAAAGACATTTAGATTCCCCCAATGTTTATTCGTCTTACGAAATATTATAGCAAAAAGGCTGAAAATTCTAAATGATAAATCCTTAAATATTGCTAATGCCTGAAAAATTCCCTTTTCGGTAATAAATCTCTCGGCTATGATTCCTATTTTCTCTGCAATGTTAATTAATCTCTCAAGAAAAAGCGATATTCTCTCAATAAAAGAAATTTTCTCTCACACAATTTGATAATCTCTCGTTATTCCATATAACGGAAGAAAAAGCCCGGCCTGCTCCGGCCGGACTTTCCTACATTCCATTCTGCAATCTCAACTCATAAAATTCCTTCACTCGCGTCACAACGTCTTTTGAACCTGAATCCTCAATCATCATCGCGACGATCATGTCTGTGGATTTGGGATTGTAAGCGACGAACCAGCCGAGCTCCCTGCCTTTACCGCCTTGCTTCTCCTTGATTTCCGCTGTGCCTGTTTTACCGGCGAGCGGATAGTTGGCGATTTGCGCGTTGTGCGCCGTTCCTTTTGGATCGGTGACGACCTTTGTCAGCATGTTGCTGATTGCAGCGGCATTTTCCGCGCTGACCAGGCCTTCCTTCCACACCTGCCCTTGCTCATCCTCCATATTGAGAATTGGCTTGATCAGGTTGCCCTCGTTTGCAAATGGTGAATATGTCGTTGCAAGATGCAGGATATTCATTTCAATCTGTCCCTAGCCATAAGCAGAGTCTGCCAGGCTTATTTCACTATTAATTTTGCCTATTTTAGACGCCTCGATTGGATAGAGATATTCTGGCTGGTCTTCAAAGCCGAATTTCTTCAGGCCTTCTGTAAACGTATCCTGACCCATCCCGAGCGCTGCCTGAGCGAAATAAATATTGTCTGAGTAGATGAGCGCTTTTTCAAGGTTAATATTCCCTACTACATTCGAATACCTCGTCACTTTGTAGCCGCCCCAGGAAGCATCCTTACTCCACTGCTTATCGGTGATTTCATAAGCAGTATCCATCTGGAGCTTTCCGCTCTCAAGTCCGATTGCCGCTGTAAGTGGTTTGATCACAGAGCCCGGTACATAGGTCTGTTTAAATCTATTAAACATCGGCTTAAGCGGATCATCCTCTTGCATTTTCCGCTTGTTTTGCGAGATTCCGAGCGCCATTTCATTCGGATCGAATCCTGGCGCACTGACCAATGCCAGTGTCTCACCGGTAGTCGGATTGATTGCCGATGCGGTACCCGCTTTTCCTTTTAGCTGGTCGTATAATTGCTGCTGGGCTACTACATCGATTGTCAGCTTGACATCCTTCCCGTTTTCCACCGGTTTTTCAGCAAGTGTTTTGACGGTGCCATCCTCTTTTACAATCGAGATTCTGACTCCGTTTATTCCCTTCAGTTGTTCTTCGAGAACCTGTTCAAGGCCGCGGCGGCCAATGAGGTCGGTTGCGGTGTAGCCTTTGCCTTCCAGTTTTTCAAGGTCATCGGCAAGGATTGGACCGACATAACCAATCAAGTGGGACAAAGCCTCTCCGTAAGGATACTCGCGAGCCCCCACCATCTGGCTGGTCACTCCTTCGAGCGCAAATAAATTTTTCGTGAAGCCCTTTATTTGTCTTCGAAACTTTTTTCAGCGGGACAAACAAATCAGGTTTTACCCACCCTGCATTCATTGCCTTGTTGATTTGCTCCTCTGACATTTCTAAAAGCTCCGCAAGCTTGGTGATTGTCTTCTCTTTTGGTTCCCCTAACTCACCTGGGACCACTCCAACTTGGACAGCCGTCCCATTGATCGCAAGTCCATTTCCCGCGCGGTCAAGGATGCTGCCGCGTTCTGCCTGGACATTCTTGAAACTGATTTTATCCCCTGCTTCTAGTTCAGGAAAGATATATGATGTGTTCCAATCGACATACCAATTTGTTTCTTTTTCTCGTTCTTCTTTTACAAGAGTAGCATTGTGGTCGAATTCGATTGGACCAGCGGCGCTATTCATTTTTGCTGAAAAAGGAAGCTCTGCGTTTTCTTCATGTTCCTGCTCTTCCTCAGGCTGCTTATAGCTCACCTTCAGCTCATTGATCTCTAAATCTTTGTGAATTTTATTATATCGAGAGACGAATTCCTCCTTGGAGATGGAATCCTTCGCTTTTTCTGATAAAAATCCGTACATCTCATCAAACTTTTGATCATTCCATAGCTTTACGTACTGGGAAAACCTTTCTTCGGGGGTCATTTCCTTGCTGCAGCCGGAAATGATGACGGCAATTACGACCGACAAGAGTATAATTAATGCCCGTTTCATATGTATCCCTCCTCTTGTCTGATTTTACCATAGAATTGACAATTAGATAAGTTTGGAGTATTTCCTATTAATCCAATAAAAAAACCCGCCTTTATAGCTAGGCAGGTTCCAAAATTTTATTTTTTATTAAGAGTTGGTTGAAGTATCAGAGTCAGTTGAAGAGTCTTTGTCTTTATCTTCTCCTGCATCTTTATCTTCGTCTTTTTTATCAGAGCCGCCTTCAGCAGGCTTGTCTTCTGCTGGAGTTGTACCTTCAGCATCTTCCTGTGAGCTTCCTTCAACGTCTTCTTCAGCACCATCTTCAGACTTGCCTGCATCTGCATCAGAAGAAGCTTTCTCTTCTGTCACATTTGCATCCCGCAATGCGCTTAGAGGCTTGTTGAAGAACTCATGCGGATTGACTGGTACATTGTCCTTGCGGATCTCAAAGTGTACGTGGTTGCCAGCCTTCTCATTGATCAGGCTTGTTCCTGATTTCGCAATGACTTGTCCTTGCTCAACCTGGTCGCCAACCTTCACTTGATAGTCTTTCACTGACTGATATTGTGTTACAATACCTTTGTCATGCTCGATTTCAATGACGTTTCCAAGCACTGCATCTTCCATGACATTTGTGACAGTACCGCTTAGTGACGCGATTACATCAAATTCCTTGCCATCCTTTGTAGCAATGTCCAGTCCAGTGTTCGGATGGTACGTATTATCATAGAACACTAGAGCTGCTTCTTGCTCAGCCGCGTCGCCGTCATTGTCATAGAATCCCATTTGGACGACTGCATCATCTTCATTGACCACTGGCATTACAAAGTTCTCCATCGCGCGGTTCACTTCAACTGCTGGCTGGTCATTCATCTTTTTACCAGGCATGTCAGTCGCTTTGTATTCCGACTGATCCAGCTGATCGGTTCCGCTGTTTTGATACCATAGGACACCAGTTAAAATGATTGCGGCACTAGCAATATAAACTGTTGGATACACCCACCGCTTCTTGAAAAAGCTGTTCTTGCTTTTGTCTTGAGAAGATCTTTTTTCTTCCTCTCTCATTTTCATCACCTCAGCAATCAGTTTGAACAGAAGCGAAAAAATATATACATAGAGTTGAAAAATTTTTTACTGCTTATTTTTCGACAAAGGTAAGAATTTTATGCAAAAAGGTTTTTTTGTGTGTTTGAGGGATTTTAGATGCAGTTTTTCCCGGGGTTGAATTCACACTTCGCCCTGTTCGGGTTATTACTATAAAGTGAGGTTATTACATGAAAAAGGTATTAGTATGGTTTTTACGTATTCTTCCGCTGCTCTATATGGCAGCAATCTGGATCATGTCCAGCAATCCTGCAGACGCCTTGGTTGAGCTGCCGAATCAAGGGCTGGACCGTTTTATAAAAGAATCGCTCCACCTCGTTGAGTTCGGAATCCTGTACGTGCTGTTCGTTTTGGCTGCGTTAACGACCGGGCGCTTCACACCAGTGATGAGCTTTGCCTTCATGGGCGCGGCGATCCTTTACGGACTGCTAGACGAGGTCCATCAAAGCTTCGTCCCGTACCGATCCGCGACCTTGATTGATTTTATAAAAGACGTAATTGGGGTTTTAGCGGCGTCACACTTCATCCACCATGCCAGCTTCAGCGGAAAGTTTGAGCGGTTGGGGAGGGTTTTACGCGAGATTGAGGAGAGAGTTCGGGTATAGAGGACTCGCTAAATCTCAGGTAAAAAACAATTACGGTTTTTAAGGGGCTGGCCTTGTTATTAAGGCTGGCTTTTTCTTAGATTATCGTTTTTTGTAGTCAACGGGGATTATTTCATCCTTAACGGGGATTATAACTGATACAACGGGGATTAAACCGCCATCAAGGGGGATTATCCAAGTCGCAACAGGGATTAAAACCTACAATTCACATAATGTACAATTATAGATACGGAACTAGGCAGGTTTTCATGCTGAATAATGGAATTTGTCCTAAAAAGCAACTTAAGGAGTGATATTTTGATAAAAAAAGAAAGAGGATATCCTATTCGTCTCCGTATGTATGAGGCTATCTTCAATAGAATCCATGACAATCATCCAAAACTCTTACAAATCGAGCAAGATTATAAAGGTTGGCGTTCTGGTTACAAAGGGGAATTGCAAACTGACTACCGTTTAAGCTTTTTGCCTGAAAAAGGCTACTATATATTCCGCGATTTGCGGCTTGCTGATGGCCCTTGGCACTTTCAAATGGACACCCTCATATTAACTCTTCGATACATCCTACTGATTGAAACGAAAAATCATTCAGGTATACTCTTCTTCGATAAAGATTCTAATCAAATGATCCAAACCAAAGAAGACAAAGAAAAAGCGTATGATAGTCCCGTTCTACAGGTTAAAATGCAATCCCGGCATCTAAAAAGATGGATAAATGAGCATAAGTTTAGATTACCTCCCGTTTACCACCTTGTGGTTATCAGTAACTCTTCCACAGTTATTCGAACCAATGATCGGTCGTTAAATAATATTGTAGTGAAAGGAGATGTATTGTTAAATCGAATAAACCAGATTGACTCCAACCATTCCGAAGAGTTTCTTTCTGAAAAAGACCTAAAAAAATTCTCAAATCTTCTTTTAAAAAAGCATACTCCACAGCGTCCGGATTTATTAATGTATTACTCCCTTACAAGCTTTGATTTTCATAAAGGGGTTCAGTGTCCTGCTTGTTCGACTTTTGGGATGACACGCATGAAGTGGCATTGGGTTTGCCCACATTGTGGACATTCATCTAGAACTGCTCATCATGGAGCAATATTAGACCACTTTCTTCTCTTTAAGCCTACCATGACAAATCAAGAATTTAGACACTTTGCAAACATTCCTTCGATAAAGACTGCAAATCGGATGTTATCTTTTATGAACCTCCCACACACAGGCACCAAAAAAGGCCGCATCTACCACATGCCCCCTGACATCGAAGCATTCTTCAATTCCGGGAAAAAATAATCGACATATACCATACTGAATCCCGCAAAAAGATAAAAGTTACCCAAGCATAACTCAATCGCGCTAAAAAGCCAGGGCTGCTCTTCGCCCTGGCCACGTCATTATTCGTTTTTGCAAAAGCAGCCTGCTATTATTTCTTCGCCGTCACCTTTGTCAGCATGCTCTCTGCTTCACTGATCTCGACGCCTTTGTAGTAGTGTTTGACGATGTCCTGATAGTTCTTGCCTTCGGTGGCCATGCCGTTAGCTCCGTATTGGCTCATGCCGACGCCGTGGCCGAAGCCTTCGGTGGTGATGACGACGTTGCTGCCTTTTAGTTCCCAGCTGAAGTCGCTTGAGCGGAGTCCCAGCTTTTCACGGACTTGCTTTCCTGTGAGTACCTTGCCGCCGATATCAATTTTCGCGACGCGGTTGCCTGATGTTCTGGAGATGACTTTGCCAATCTCTGGTGAGTCCGGGAGCTTGACGCCGAGTTTTGATTCCACCTCAGCGACCGTCATCACCGACTGACTGCGGAACTTCGGAGAATCTAAATCCCACGGACTTTCCACACTTCGCAAATACGGCAATGAATTTGCCCAGTATTCCTCTGAGTTCTCAGTAAAGCCATTCGATGTTGAGAAGAAGGTGGCATCGATCGGCGCACCGTCAAATGTGAGAACCTGGCCATCAGTGGCCTTCACAGCCTCGGCGATTTTCTTGATCTTCCATTTGTAGTCGACGCCCCATTGCTTTTTCAATTCATCTTTATTTTTAAATACCTGGTGGATTTCTGTATCATTCAACTGGGCGCCTTCGGGTACGCCTACTTTATTTGGGCTCAGCATTTGTTTTACATAATATGTTCTTGCTGACAGCGCCTGAGCCTTCAATGCCTCTAGCTCGAACTCAGCAGGCATCTCAGCAGCAACGACACCGATCAGGTATTCATCAAGCGGAAGCTTCTCTGTCTTGGACAATGCTGTCCTGTAAACAGCTACCTCAACAGCCGAGTCTGCAGTCGGGACAGCGGCAGCATCTTTTGCCTCACTTTGCAGCTCTTCCCCAAGTTTTCCGCCTGCCTTTTCTTCCATAAAAGGGAGGACAAGCAAGGATGGGATTAGGAGTGTGACGGCGAATAGAATTGCAGCTAGTACGATGATTGGTTTGAATTTTAACATAGAAAAAGCCTCCATTATGAAATTAATCCGGTCGAAACCGTCTCATTCCATTCATATGGAGGCGGACATGCTTTTATGACATAAATCGAAAATGCATATAGTTCTGTCGAAAGTCTCATAATAAGTCGGGCAAAACTAATTCACGAAATTGGACTAAATTTTCGGGCTCAATTCGCCCACATAAAATCAAAGAACCGCAGAACTATACGTTAAAGCACAATTCTCCGGTTCATTGAGTAGTAATATTTATGCGTTCATGTCTGAGACTAATTTATCAGTTACTGCCTGTTCTTCTACTTCGCTGACGCGTTCGATGTCTGCACCAAGTGCTGCAAGCTTCTGATGGAAGTCCACATAGCCGCGGTCCAGGTGATAAAGCTCTGTTACGCGAGTCATTCCATCTGCTACAAGGCCAGTCAGGATCAATGATGCTGCGGCACGCAGGTCAGTTGCTGCCACTTCTGCTCCCTGAAGGTTAGATGGTCCGTTCATGATGACAGAGCGGCCATCGATTTTGATGTTTGCGTTCATGCGGCGGAATTCTTCCACGTGCATGAAGCGGTTTTCGAAAACAGTTTCAGTGATCATGCTTGTTCCCTGGGCACGCAATAGCAATGCCATCATCTGGGACTGCATATCTGTCGGGAAACCAGGGTGCGGCATCGTCTTGATGTCGACTGCTTTCAATTTTTCAGGTCCGATGACACGAAGACCGTCTTCTTCTTCAATGATGGTAACACCCATCTCTTCCATCTTGGCAACCAATGAAGAAAGATGTTCCGGTACAGCGCCTTTTACAAGGACGTTTCCGCCAGTGATGGCAGACGCAACCATGAAGGTTCCTGCTTCAATTCGGTCAGGAATGATGTTGTGATCAGCACCGAACAGTACTTCCACACCTTCAATCTTGATTGTGCCAGTGCCAGCGCCTTTTACCTTTGCTCCCATTTTGTTCAGGAAGTTTGCAAGGTCGACAATTTCTGGTTCTTTTGCGACGTTTTCAATGACTGTTGTGCCTTTTGCAAGGACAGCTGCCATCATAATGTTTTCCGTAGCACCAACGCTAGGGAAATCAAGGTATATTTTAGCTCCATGCAGACCATCGACTGCTTCGGCTTCGATAAAACCGTTACCTACCTTGACTGTAGCACCCATTGCTTCAAAGCCTTTAAGGTGCTGGTCGATAGGACGGGAACCGATTGCGCAGCCGCCTGGCAATGCTACGCGAGCACGGCCATTCCTGGCAAGCAGGGATCCCATTACTAATACAGAAGCACGCATTTTACGAACATATTCAAAAGGTGCTTCTATTTTTAACTCTCTGGATGCATCTACTGTAATCGTGTTATTTTCAAACTCCACTACGGCGTTTAAAGAACGTAATACTTCGTTGATGGTATATACATCGGAGAGAGTTGGCACATCACGAATTACGCTTTTTCCGTCACTTGCTAATAATGTTGCAGCGATAACAGGCAAGACGGCATTCTTAGCTCCTTCAACCTTTACAGAACCGCTTAGCCTTTGTCCGCCGCGGACGATGATTTTTTCCAAGTGTATTCCCCTCCGCGTCCAATTTCTCTATATTAATATTCAATCGTTATGATGGGTGTGCCAACTACGAGGGTAGTCTTTGCGCCCAATCGATCAGTTTTCCGTAATCCAAGCTGCATATTCATCTCATGGTCATTGCTTAAAGAGTTGTCGAACAAAGGTGAAACGGCGGATGTGGAAATAAATAAGTCCTCTTCCAATCCTTCGACTTCCTCGGCTTGAAAAGCCTTTAGCAATTTAGTTTTATAAACAGGTAAAGCCGATTTTATCTTATCACTGATATCGCCTTCAATACAAGAGAAAGTTGTGGCATTTCCTCGAAAAATGTCAAATATTCTGCCTGGTAAATTTTTGTTTAAAAAGGTTTCTGTATTTTTATTCCAATATTGACCTCTGACCTCATACATCACATACGTATGTACCGAGCCCTTTGTGTCGGTAGAAACAATTTTAATTTTTTCTTGCAGCTCTTGAGACTCTGACACAGCGATAACTTCACTATCGCTGCTTTCCCATGTCCAATTTGGAAACTGGGTCATCAAGTCCTTCACCAATGTATCGACATTTTTTTCGTCCAGTGTTTCCCTTGCATAAACAGACCAACCAGTGATTAAAATATTTTCGTCCTGCAAAACCGAGGCCAGAGTTTTTATTTCATGATCAGCGTCAGCTACAGTCGTCTTATTCCCAGCTTGAAGCACAATAAAACCAATAATGCCAAAAATTGATAAAATATATGGTATCTTCTTCATATGTTTGTCACTCTCCCCTTAATACCATTCTTACCAGGAGAGCAAATCGCATACTTGGGAATTCTCGTCACTTTTTGACATCATTCTATGTACCAACTTTGCCGGGTGTTCATTGTTTGTGAAAAAACAAACATGCCTACGCAAAAAAACAAGCACAAAGACAATAATACTCAACATTTACCGTTTTGGAAACATGTATGAAGACCTAATTTTTTACCAATTTGTTTAGAACGAACATTTTTTTAAACGAACAGAAGATGAGCTAAAAGTTCTTTACTGAAAAATCATCGGAAGCTGCTGTGACCATTGGAGGTAATCAAGGAAGAAATTACTTACTGTGGATCCCAGTGCGATGGATGCAAGAATATATAAGACACGGGCTTGAAGAACATGGTTAGCCCGAAGCAGCTTATCAAATTGGAGTGCTTGAAGAGCCCACCATGAAATGGCGATAAAAACAAGATGCGTTAGGATGCTGGTCAGCGCGAAGCCGCCAAAACCTGTGATCATAATTTGTCCCCCCTTATCATGTCTATCTTAACATAAACTTGATGATTACCTGTTATTTAGACGCATCTGACTTCGGAAAGTTTCACTACTTAGAAGGATAATTAATCCTGTTTTTTTCAAGGGCATATATTCGTTCCTCTTGTGACCGAAATGGCACATATTTATCTCTCTTGTGACCGAAACTCGCTCTCTCCTCACTTTTCGGGCACATATTTCTCTCTCTTGTGACCGAAACTCGCTCTCTCCTTACTTTTCAGGCACATATTTCTCTCTCTTGTGACCGAAACTCGCTCTCTCCTTACTTTTCGGGCACATATTTATCTCTCTTGTGACCGAAACTCGCTCTCTCCTTACTTTTCGGGCACATATTTATCTCTCTTGTGACCGAAACTCGCTCTCTCCTCACTTTTCAGGCACATATTTCTCTTTCTTGTGACCGAAGCTCGCTCTCTCCTTACTTTTCGGGCACATATTTCTCTCTCTTGTGACCGAAACTATCCTTTAACCATAAAAATCGCAAAATACCACCCCATAAAAAAACTGGCCCAGCAATGATAGCAAGGCCAGCTGAATTTACCCCTTTGTTTCCATGAATAAATTTTCCCCAAAACCCAAACATGTTTTGTGCTTTGCTTACTTCACAGTTTCCGAAGTGATGGTCTACCTCATGAAATCCACGAACTGATTGAAGTTACTGTGCATGAAGTCGATTGCCAGGTTTGGCATGATTCCGAACAGGATCGTTCCGACTACGGTGATCAGGATGACGGCTATTGTTCCTGCTGGCAGCTGGATTTTATCGTCGTTTGCTGCCGGACGGAAGAACATTTGTGTCATGACTCCAAAGTAGTAGAAGTAGGATACGACTGTTGTCGCAATCATGATTGATACAAGAACGTAATGTGCCTGATTGACCATCAATGCGCCCATGAAGATGTTCAGCTTACCGATGAAGCCAGCTGTACCGGGGATTCCTGCGAGTGACAGGATGAAAATCCCCATTCCCACTGCCAGTAGCGGTGAGCGGCGGTAGAGGCCGGCGAAATGGCTGATATCCTCTGAGCCAGTTTTCATAGTGATCAGCTGAATGATGGCGAATGCGCCGAGATTCATTAAAACGTAAGCAAGCATGTAGAACCAGATTGCATCGAAGGTCACGAATGACATGGCTGTCAAAGCGACAAGGATGTAACCGGCATGCGCGATACTTGAGTAAGCGAACATGCGCTTGATGTTACGCTGTCTTAAGGCGACGACGTTACCAATGATCATTGTTGCTCCAGCCAGGAATGCGATGTAATCCTGAACTGCGAACAGAAGCGGAATTGGCTGTCCATCTTCTTGTGAGACAGGAATATAGCCAAAAATGGATAACAGGATACGAAGGATGATGACAAATCCAGCTGTTTTTGAGACGACGCTCAGGAACGCAGTCACTGGAGTTGGTGCTCCTTCATATACATCTGGTGCCCACATATGGAATGGAGCGGATGCCAGCTTGAATGACAGGCCGACAAAGATCATAAAGAATGCCAGTCCAAGAATGTAAATGTGCTGAGGGTCACTCAGACCTCCAAATACTTGAGCGATTCCTTTTAAATTGGTTGTTCCGGCGATTCCGTAAACATAGCTCATACCGAACAATGTGATTGCAGAAGAAATTCCGCCGTTAATTACATATTTCATTGCCGATTCATTCGATTTCAGGTTACGCTTGCGCATACCTGCAAGGACGTAAGACGGAATGGACAGCAATTCTAGACCGACGAACAATGTGATCAAGTCGCCGCTTGATGCCATGAACATCGTACCAAGCAAGGCAGTAAGGAACAGGTAGAAAAATTCTCCCTTGTATTCCTCAAGTCCATCATTCGTCCTGTAGTCAATCGCCAACAGCATGACTAGCGCCGCTCCTAAAAGGAGGATCAGCTTGAAGGCGATTGCGAACGAATCCAATCGGAATGTATCGTATAGTATCGATGTGGTTTCAGTACCAATCAGCGAAACCAGTGAAACCAGCGCCAGTACCACACCTGCAAAACCGGCCCAGCCAAGGACTTTCCGGTCGACATGCTTGGGCATGAATAAATCAGCAACTGATAAAATTGCAATCATGCCAAGGATGATGAATTCCGGAGTCATCGTTCCCCAATCAAATGATAGAAGTGTATCTAAATCCATCCTTCATCACCCCCCCTATTCCCATCATGATAGTTTCTAATGTTGCCTGAAGCGGTTCACTAAGAACGGCTGGATATACACCGATCAGGACGATTAAGCCGACAAGTACTAACACCGGTGCCCATTCGAATGAGCGTATGTCAGACACTCCGACAAACTCGCGCTCCGCATTGCCATATGTGATCGCAAGCACTGCGCGAAGCAGGTAAACGGCTGTCATGATGATGCCGATTGTACCAACTGCTGCAAGGACAGGCATTTCTTCGAATAGTCCAAGGAATGCCATGAATTCACTGACGAATCCTGACATGCCAGGCAATCCAAGCGATGCCATCGCGCCTGCAAGCAAGAAGCCTGATGCAAGCGGCATTCCTTTTGCCATTCCGCCCAGATTGGCAAGCGTTGTCGTGTGCGTGCGTTCATAAAACACACCGACAAGGAAGAACAGTAATGCTGAAATCAGACCGTGTGATACGACCTGGAAAATAGCTCCCTGGATTCCTGCCTCATTTAATGCTCCAAGTCCGATTAAAACGATTCCCATATGGGAAATAGAAGAGTAAGCAAGGACCATTTTGAAATCTGTCTGGATAAAAGCAAGGAACGCTCCGTATAAAAGGTTAATGACACCCAATACCGCAAGCAGCACGGCCAATTCCGCAAATTGTTCAGGGAAGATTCCCATTCCGAAGCGAATTAGACCGAATGCACCGATTTTCAGCAAAATTCCTGAGTGAATCATGACGATTGACGGTGGCGCTTCAACGTGGACGCGCAGCATCCAGCTGTGGAGCGGGAAGATTGGCAGCTTGACACCGAATGCGACAAGCAAGGCGATCAATAATCCCATTTTCAACGATTCGGAAACAGGTGCGAACATTGGCACGCCTTCTGTATTCATCATGACAGACAGCATATCGATATTTGATGTGCCTGTTCTTGAGAACAGCACCATGATGACAATCAGCAGGATCGCTGAGCCAAGGCCGTTATAAATCAAGAAGCTGTAAGCAGCCTTTTCTTTTTCGTAATAGCCCCATTTACCAATCAGGAAGAACATCGGGATCAAGGTGATTTCAAAGAACAGGAAGAACAGAATCAAGTTTTGTGATGTGAATACTCCTAGCATCCCGATTTCGAGCAGCAAGAACAGCATGTAGTAGCCTTTCCATTCTTTTTTGATATGGAAAGACGCGATTGCCGCAAGCGTCGCGATCACTGCTGTGAGCACCACCATGATCAAACCGAATCCATCGATGCCAAGTTCGTAGTTCACCGCGAACATTCCCTGCTGCTCAGCACCCTGGCCGCCGAATTGGATCCAGCGGAATTTTTCCGAAAAATTAGCAAGTTCATTGCCGCCGCGATATGAAAAGTATGCGATCAACGCAAGAATCAATGACGGCAGAGTTGCCAATACGCCAAGCATTTTGATACCTGATTCATTTGTTTTTGGCATGAATGCCAAAAGCAGGATTCCTAGTAAAGGGGAGAATACCAGTAAGGTAAGAAAATAGTTGAAATCCATTATAAATACCCCCCTGTCAACGCATAGATGACGATCAGGACTGCAAGGTCGACAAAGGCGATGGTGCCGTAAGTCTGTACCTGGCCGTTCTGGATTTTCGCACCGGTTTTACCAAGTCCCTGAACAGCTGCTGTTGTCAGCTTTACGAGTCCCTCAACAAGGAAGACCTCGATGAACCGCAGGAACAAGCTGATTCCTTTCACAGCAAACACGATGCTTTGA
The DNA here is from genome assembly GCF_020524355.2 of Mesobacillus subterraneus. Taxonomy (NCBI): domain Bacteria; kingdom Bacillati; phylum Bacillota; class Bacilli; order Caryophanales; family Bacillaceae; genus Mesobacillus; species Mesobacillus subterraneus. The sequence continues at coordinate 4,637,137 of NZ_CP129019.1, read as the reverse complement.
TTGTAAATCTCGTCGATATAGTACTTATTTTTCACGATGCCATAGGCAATTGGCGCTCTACTGGACAGCCAGTCGCGAGATATCGACTTCTTGCTGTACATCATCCATGCAAGAAGGATGCCGAGAAGGGAGACAGCAGTCGCGACAATCATGATCCAGCCTGGAGCTTCGATATGTCCGTGGCCAAGTGCTTCATTGCCTTCAACAAGCCAGTCACCAAGGAATGTGCCGAACCAAGGTGTATTGACATAACCAGCTACAACAGCCAATACAGCCAGGACCACCATAGGCATTGTCATGACGGATGGCGATTCATGAACATTCTTCATTTCGCTGCGCGCCTCGCCGGTGAACACCATGAAGAACAAACGGAACATATAGAATGCTGTGAAGAACGCCGCGATCACTGCGAGCCAGAACAACGGGTAATTGCCGTGTGCCCATGCAGCAACCAAAATTTCATCTTTACTGAAAAAGCCTGAGAACAATGGGACACCACTGATGGCCAGCGTTCCGATCAGGAACAGCGGTCCAGTGAATGAAAGCTTTTTCCAAAGCCCGCCCATTTTTTCAATATCCTGAGTATGTACAGCATGGATAACGCTACCTGCTGCAAGGAATAACAACGCTTTAAAGAACGCGTGAGTCATCAAGTGGAATACTCCGGCAACATAACCGGCAGATCCTAATGCAAGCATCATATAGCCAAGCTGGCTGACAGTCGAGAACGCAAGCACTCGTTTGATGTCAGTTTGGACAAGGCCGATCGTTGCCGCAAAAATTGCCGTGAAGGCACCTATGATCGCTACAGTCAGCATAGCTGTTTCGCTCGCATTGAACAGCGGGAACAGCGATGCAACCAGATATACACCGGCCGCAACCATCGTCGCTGCGTGAATTAACGCAGAAACTGGCGTCGGGCCTTCCATCGCGTCTGGAAGCCATGTATGAAGCGGGAACTGACCTGATTTACCAACTGCACCGATGAAAATCAGGATTGCAGTCAGGGTAATCATCGTTCCAGAAATAGCGCCTTCTTCTACCGCAGCGAAAATTTCATCATATTCGAAGCTGCCAGTTTGCCAGAATAAAAGAATCATCCCGATCAGCAGCCCGACATCCCCGATACGGGTCATGATGAAGGCTTTCTTTGCAGCCGCTTTGGCGCTTTCTTTGTAAAAATAGAATCCAATCAACAAGAATGAACCTACACCGACCAATTCCCAGAAAATATATGTCTGCAAAAGATTCGGCGAGATTACAAGACCAAGCATTGCAAAAGTAAATAGTCCTAAGTATGCATAGAAAACCGGGAAGCGCTCATCACCATGCATATATCCTTTTGAATAAGTATGCACAAGGAAACTGACAAGAGACACGATCACCAGCATCAATGCGTTTAATTGATTTACTTCAAAGCCCGCAGTTAGTTCCAGATTCCCTATTGTCAGCCAAACGGCTTCAGCTTTGAATGTAGACTCCGAAAAGCGCTCGATCAGCACAAGGATGGAGTATACAAGAGAGGCAAGCGTCGCAAGAATCCCAACGAATGCGCTCGCTTCTTTAAGCTTTTTACCGAACAGCAGCAGGAATAGAAAGGATACAAGCGGGAACAGCGGAATGAGCCAAGCATTCTCCATTAATATCACAATCCCCTTTTTTGAACGTGCGCTATCTATCATATATACGCCCGTCAGATTGAGGCCCCGTCTTTCACGGGGCAGTCCAGCTACAAGAAATCATCTGATTTCAGCGGCAAATGCCGCCTATGAAAAATCCATCAATCCTAATTTTTCAACTGATTCATATCATCAATATTGACACTTCTGCGGTTGCGGTAAAGCGAAATCAGAATTGCAAGTCCTACCGCTACTTCAGCTGCTGCTACCGCAATGGAGAACAGCGCGAAAACCTGGCCAGTGATCGAAGGGTTCACTCCGTATTTACTGAAGGTTACGAGATTGATATTGACCGCATTAAGCATTAACTCGATGGATATCAACACAATAACTGTGTTCTTTTTTGTCAGTGCGCCGTAAAGGCCGATGCAAAAAAAGAATAAGTGCAAGAGCTAGATAGGCTGAAACCGGAACAGAACTCATTCCTGATCACCCTCCTTTTCGTCATCCTTGCGCGCAAGTACGATTGCGCCTACGAGCGCAGCAAGCAGGATCACGGATGTCAGTTCAAACGGGATAATGTAATGCGAGAACAGCGATACCCCGATTTGTTCTGTATTGTTTTCATGAAGTGTATTTGGAACTGCTTCGAAATTCAAATCGTAAATTCCGAAATAAACAGCGGCGCCAAAACCAATTACGCCAAGCAGCAGTGCAATCTTGCGCAGCATACCGCCTTTTGGTTCAGCATCGTCACCATGGTGGCGGGTAAGCATGATTCCGAAAAGCATCATGATCGTGATAGCCCCGGAATAGATCATTACTTGGATGACCGCCAGGAATTCAGCGGACAAGAGCACATAAATACCTGCAATACTGACGAAAGTAAAGACGAGCGCTACGACCATGTGGATCACCTTGGTGAGGTTTAATAAAAGCACGCCGCCGATTACCGCCACTAAAGCAAGTGACATAAACGCAAAGAATTCGCCTGTTAACGTCATGCTTTATTCACCTTCCGTATATTCTCATCATTTTCGTCAAGCCATTCCAGGTTCTTGAATAAATCATCCCGGCTGTATTCAGCAAGCTCAAAGTTGTTCGTCATGATGATCGCTTCAGTCGGGCAAACTTCTGTGCACAGGTCACAGAGGATGCATAGTTCGAAGTTGATATCATACGTATCAATGATTTTGCCTTTTTTCGTTGGATCAGGATGCTTTTTACCAGTCAAGTTAATGCAATCGGTCGGGCAAATATTGGCACACTGGTTGCAGACGATGCATTTTTCAGGATAAAACTTCTGGATCCCGCGGAATCTGTCAGGAAGCGGAATCGGTTCATTTGGATAATCGTAAGTCAGCTTTTCGCGAGTCAATTGTTTAAGGGTATAAGCTAATCCTTTAGTCCATCCTAGCACGTAATTCACCCCTTTAATGCAGGAAGCAATACTGCTCCCGTTCCTATTTTAGAAAAAATTCTTTAATCAAAGCAGTTAGGAAGATGTTTGCCAGCGCGACCGGCAGTAGCACTTTCCATGCGAATTCCATCAATTGGTCGGCGCGGATACGCGGGAACGTAGCACGGAACCAAATGAGGATATAGACCACTACGCTGAACTTGAGCGCGAACCATACAGCTCCTGGAATGAAGCCGAGGAATGGCAGCGGCAGCCAGCCTCCAAGGAATAATACAGTGATCAACGCAGACATTGCGAACATATACACATATTCAGCAAGCATGAACATCGCCCAGCGGAAGCCAGAGTACTCTGTGTGGAAACCGGCAACAAGCTCGTTTTCCGCTTCAGCAAGGTCGAATGGAACCCTGTTCAATTCGGCAGTAGCAGCGATGAAGAACACGATGAATGCGATTGGCTGCCATAAGATGAACCAGCCACTTTCACCTTGTGCCGCAACAATCTCATTAAGATTGAGGCTGCCTGTCAACAGGACGATTCCAAGAACGCTCATGACTAGCGGGATTTCATAGGAAATCATCTGTGCCGCGGCACGCATTCCGCCAAGCAATGAGTATTTGTTGTTGGATGCCCAGCCTGCCATCAGCATGCCGACGATCGTCAGACCTGAAATGGCGATGTAATACAGGAAGCCGACATTCAAGTCAGCAAATTGCAATTTATCCGTCAAAGGAATCGTCGCCATGACCATGAAGGACGGCGCGAACGCGATGACCGGTGCGATAATGAACAGCGGCTTATCCGCTGCTTTTGGAATTAAGTCTTCTTTTACAAGTAGCTTTACAACGTCGGCAACGGATTGCAAAAGACCCCATTTACCGCCGACATGGGATGGACCGTAACGGCCCTGCATGAAACCAAGCACTTTCCGCTCTGCCAGAATTGCCATTGTTACGAATCCAAGGATTACGAACAGCAGGACGACAGCAAGGACGAAGAAGATACTAAAGTTCATAAGGCCAGCGCTTGATTCGAGTAGCTCCTGAACCATTATCCGTCTACCTCCCCAAGAACGATATCAACCGCTCCTAAAATTGCAATCAGATTTGAGATGCTTTCACCTTCGAGCAGTTTAGGGAGGATTTGCAGATTGTAGAAGCTCGGTCGTCTGAACTTGAGACGGTATGGCTCTTTCTTGCCATCGCTTGATATGTAACAGCCGATCTCACCTCGGGAGCCTTCGATCCGGACAAACGCTTCCCCTTTTGGAGCCTTGATGATTTTTGGAACCTTGGCTATGATTTCTCCGTCTTTCGGGAATTGCTGCACAGCCTGTTCGATGATTTTCAGAGATTCTTCGATTTCACCCATCCTTACATGGTAACGGGCAAGCGCATCGCCTTCGTCTCGAGTGACTACGTCGAAGTCGAAGCGGTCATAAATTGAATACGGCTCATCTTTGCGCAAATCCCATTTCACGCCTGTAGAGCGCAGGTTCGGGCCGCTCAATGAGTAATTGATTGCGTCTTCCTTTGTATAAGTACCAATGTTCTTTGTACGGTTAAGGAAGATTTCGTTTCCTGATACAAGCTGGTGGTAGCCTTTCAACTGGCCTCTCAAGTAAGGGACAAAATCTGCCACCTTTTCGATCCAGCCTTCCGGAGCATCCCACTTGACGCCGCCTACACGCATGTAGTTGAACGTCAGACGAGCACCAGACAGTTCATTCAGCAGGTTCAGGATCATCTCGCGGTCACGGAATGCGTAAAGCAAAGGGCTTGTCGCACCGAAGTCGAGGATGAATGTTCCCCACCACAGCAAGTGGCTGGCAACCCTGTTCAATTCCATCGCCAGGATCCTTAGGTACTCAGCACGTTCAGGAACCTGTAAGCCCATCATCGTTTCGACAGCATGGACGATTACATAGTTATTCGTCATCGCCGATACATAGTCCATCCGGTCTGTATACGGAATGATTTGTGTATATTGAAGGTCTTCGGCAAGCTTTTCAGTCCCGCGGTGCAAATATCCGATAACTGGCTTTGCTTCAACGATGATCTCACCGTCTATTTTCAGAACGAGGCGGAATACACCGTGTGTACTAGGGTGCTGCGGGCCCCACGTTCAAGAGCATTTCTTCTGTGCGTATCACGGGCTACACCTCCACATCATACGGTTCATAGTCTTTTCTTAATGGGTGGCCGACCCAGTCTTCACCAAGCATGATGCGATGGAGGTTTGGATGGCCTTCGAATTTGATGCCAAGCAAGTCATATGTTTCACACTCTGGCCAATCAGCTCCTGCCCATAGAGGCTGTACCGACTTGGTAACAGGCTCATCGCGGTCAAGCTTGACCTTCAGCGCTACTGACTGTCTGTTCTTGTATGAGTACAAGTGAACATACACTTCCATATGCGTCTGGAAATCAGTCCCGTGAAGCTCCGACAGGTAATCGAAGCCTAATAATTCGTTGTACCTCAGGAATTCAGCCAGACGATAATAGGATTCTTTTTTAGCGACAAGTGTTGGGACGTCTTTTGAAAGAGGGTTAATATAGGAATCTTCCAAAATATCAGCACCCAGATTGTCGGTAATCGCTTTTACATATTTATCTAAGTAAGGCTGGTTTGGAGATGGCTTCTTTTCTTCAACTGGTTCTTCTGCTCCTGCTTTTGCACCAGCTGCTGATTTAGCTTTCGCTGCTGCGGCTGCTTTTGCCTTCGCTGCGGCAATCGCTTTCGCTTTTTCATCGTCAGCGGATCCCCCGCCGGCTGCGGCTTTGGCTTTCGCTGCTGCAGCTGCCTTTGCTTTTGCTACGGCTGCGGCTTTCTTTTTCGCCAGTTCATCATCGTCGCCTGCTGAAGCATCTGCTCCTCCGCCTGCCTCCTGAGCTTTCCTTTTTGCTGCCGCTGCTGCCTTTGCCTTCGCTACGGCTGCGGCTTTCTTTTTCGCCAGTTCATCGTCGTCGCCTGCTGGAGCATCTGCTTCTCCGCCTGCTTCTGCCTGTGCTTTTCTTTTTGCTGCCGCTGCTGCCTTTGCTTTCGCTACGGCTGCGGCTTTCTTTTTCGCCGGATCATCGTCGTCGCCTGCTGAAGCTTGAGGTGCTGCTGGAGTTTCCACTTCAGCGTGTTCCTCCACCTGGCCAGTTGCTTTCATTTTTGCAAGAGCTGCTGCTTTCGCTTTTGCTGCTGCCGCTGCTTTTTTCTTGGCTAATTCTGCATCTTGACCTTCTACCGGAGCTGAAACTTCTTCTTTGGCTTGTGACGGTTCACCTGCGTCCTGGCCAGTTGCTTTTATTTTCGCCAGTGCAGCTGCCTTTGCCTTCGCTGCTGCGGCGGCTTTCTTTTTTTAGCGAGTTCAGCATCGTCACCTGCTGGTGCTTCTGCCTTTGTCTCGGTTTCTTTAAGCTCAGGTTCTGCGACTAAGTCGGCAACCTCTTTCGGGTCAATTCCTTCCCCTGCTTGTTTTGCAGCCTGGCGCTGCTTCGCAAGCTCCTTTGCTTTTTGGGCTGCTTCTCTCTTTATCTGCTCTAAATCCTTTTCCCCGCTCATCGGTTAGATCACCTTCTTCCCGGTTTTCGCCTCATAACGGATTTTCTCTTTCAATTTATTAATCCCGTAAATCAATGCTGCTGGATTCGGCGGGCAACCCGGTATGTAAACATCGACCGGCACGATCTGATCGACACCTTTTACAACTGAGTATGATTTTACATATGGACCGCCTGCTGTCGCGCATGAACCCATCGCGATTACCCACTTTGGTTCTGCCAGCTGGTCGTACAGCCTGCGGACAGTCGGAGCCATTTTCTTCGTTACAGTTCCTGAAACAATCATGACATCGGATTGACGAGGGGAGTTCCTGTAGAACGTCCCAAAACGGTCAAGGTCATAGTGAGCCGAGCTCGATGCCATCATTTCGATCGCGCAGCACGCTAGACCGAAAGTCATTGGCCACATCGAATTGCTTCTGGCCCAGCCTTTTACCTGCTCAAGAGTTGTCACGAATACATTTCTTTGGAGTTCTGCCGCTTCTGCTGGTGATAAATCATCCAATTTTAAATCCATTTTAGCACCTTCTTTTTCCATGCGTAGATGAGTCCGATGAGTAGCATTACGACGAAAATCAGCATCTCGATCAATGCAAAGATCCCCAGCTTCTCATAGGCGACAGCCCATGGAAACAAAAACGCTGTTTCTACATCAAAAATAACGAACATAAGAGCAAAAACATAATAACGGACATTAAACTGGACCCGCGCATCGCTGAACGGTTCCATCCCGCTCTCGTAGGTGGTATATTTCCGCTCGTCCTGCTTGTATTTCGGCCTTAGAAGCTTAGCCACAAACAAGGCTACGATTGGAAGCAATACCCCGAGACATAGGAACACAAAGACTATCAAATAGTTATTTTGATATAGATTTAACTGCTCCATGCCCATCCCTCCAATGTTGTGAAATTTTCACACTTTTTAATCTTGTAACCGATAACAATTATATCATTGTTACAATAGTGTGTCGACAAGCCATTGAACAATCTGGCAACCTTCTTCCAAGCCGTTCTGATAGAAAAATAGTATCTTTTTGAACGCCGGGAATAGCCGTCCCCTTCCATACTTAGTTTTCTGGAAGACAAATTATTCGCATTGTTTTCACAAGGCTTTTTATTGCCTGGCAGCGCATCGACTTGGAGTGTGCAGCCCCCCTGTTTCGTTACCCGCTGCTCCTAAAAAAAGACAATCGGTTACATTTTATATTAAATACATATTGGATTGAGTTGTCAGTGACGTTTATCAACATTTATAAGGTCTGTTTCGTCGTAGTTCATGGAGAACTGGTGGGTATTTTAACTGGCGAGGAGTTTTTTAGGATTAAAAATAGAAAATTGACTGATGAATTGACCTTCAAATAAGTGTTTTTTGGATAAAACAGTTGGTCTTTGATGTCTAAGTCTCTTTTATTAACTTGAATTGCACATTAAACACTCCGTAATTTAGTCTACAAAATGTTTTATAGCGAAAATAATAATTATATAGCGAAAATCTATTTTTAATAGCGAAAAATTGATTATTATAGCGAAAATCCTTATTTAATAGCGAAATTTTTATTTTTATAGCGAAACGGAATCTGCTACCAGATTTTCAATTAATTTGGCAGAAAGTGCAGGAACCTCTCTCTCCAAAATAAAAACACCCTCCGGCGTCCCGGAGGGTGTGGGTCATTAAATTCTGCGTTCTGCAACTGAAATACGGTTGATCGCACGCTGCAAGGCAAGTTCTGCACGCTTGAAGTCGATGTTCTCCTGCTTTCTTTCATGCAGGCGCTGTTCAGCGCGTTCTTTTGCTTTCAATGCACGTTCAAGATCGATTTCAGATGATTGTTCTGCAGATTGAGCAAGGATGGTCACCTGCTCAGGACGGACCTCGAGGAAGCCGCCGCTGACTGCAATGAACTCGTTGTTGCTGCCATTTTTCAAACGGACAGCTCCAATTTGTAGCGGTGCAACCATAGGAATGTGGCCTGGCAAGATTCCAAGCTCGCCTGTGCTCGCTTTTGTGCTTACCATTTCAACATCTGATTCATACACCGGCCCATCGGGAGTAACAACACTGACTTTAATCGTCTTCATTTTTTACCCTCCTGGTCCGTTATTAGACCTCTACACCCATACGTTTTGCATTCTCGATAACTTCTTCGATTCGGCCAACTAGGCGGAATGCATCTTCTGGAAGGTGGTCATATTTGCCGTCAAGGATTTCAGAGAATCCTTTAACTGTTTCTTTAACTGGCACGTAAGATCCTTTTTGTCCTGTGAACTGTTCGGCTACGTGGAAGTTTTGTGACAGGTAGAACTGGATACGGCGAGCACGGTGTACAGTTAGCTTATCTTCGTCTGAAAGCTCATCCATACCTAGGATCGCAATGATATCCTGAAGTTCTCTGTAACGCTGTAATGTCTGCTGTACGCGACGAGCTACTGAATAGTGGTCTTCGCCAACGATTTCAGGTGTCAATGCACGTGAAGTCGAAGCAAGTGGATCCACCGCAGGGTAGATACCCATTTCAGAAAGCTTACGCTCAAGGTTCGTTGTTGCATCCAAGTGAGCGAAAGTTGTAGCCGGAGCCGGGTCAGTGTAGTCATCGGCTGGTACATAGATCGCCTGGATGGAAGTAACAGAACCTACGTTAGTAGATGTGATACGTTCCTGCAATTTACCCATTTCAGTTGCAAGAGTCGGCTGGTAACCTACCGCAGATGGCATACGGCCAAGTAGCGCGGAAACCTCAGAACCTGCTTGCGTGAAACGGAAGATGTTATCCATGAAGAAAAGAACGTCCTGCCCTTGCTCATCACGGAAATATTCAGCCATTGTCAAACCAGTCAGGGCAACACGCATACGTGCTCCTGGCGGCTCGTTCATCTGTCCGAATACCATCGCTGTTTGCTTGATAACGCCAGAGTCAGTCATTTCATGGTAAAGGTCGTTACCTTCACGTGTACGCTCGCCAACACCTGCGAATACAGAGATACCGCTGTGTTCTTGAGCGATGTTGTTGATCAATTCCTGGATTAATACGGTTTTACCTACACCGGCACCACCGAACAATCCGATCTTACCACCCTTGATATATGGAGCAAGAAGGTCAACTACCTTGATACCAGTTTCAAGGATTTCAACCTCAGTTGAAAGCTGTTCGAATGTTGGAGCTTCCCTGTGGATTGAATCGCGGCGTGCATCAGCAGCGACTGGAGCTTCAAGGTCGATTGACTCACCCAATACGTTGAATACACGTCCTAGTGTTACATCCCCAACCGGAACGGAGATTGCAGCACCCGTATCTAATACTTCGACGCCACGCTTAAGGCCGTCTGTGGAAGACATCGCGATTGTACGAACTGTGTCATCGCCTAAGTGAAGGGCTACTTCAAGAGTTAGTTCGATGTTCACATCCGCATCGCTGGTTACAATTTTCAAAGCGTTATAGATCTCTGGAAGATTGCCGCTTTCAAACTTAACGTCAACAACCGGACCCATAACCTGGAGAACGCGTCCTTTGTTCATCTTGTTCCCTCCTATCGTACTAGTTGAAATATATACATCATGATGGGATGCAGCATCAAGCCACATCCCCGGTTTTTATTTAGAAATGCGCAAGCGCATTGTCCAGCCACGACAAGCGCTGGAGGGCCGGCCGGTGAAGTCGCTCTTTGACTTCATTGGACGGACCGAAGCGACTCGAGGGGCTAGGCGCTGGAGCTAGACACTAAATCTATTCGAGCGCTGCAGCTCCACCGACGATTTCGGTGATTTCCTGGGTAATAGCAGCCTGACGCGCGCGGTTGTAGCTCAAGCTGAGGGAATTGATCAGCTCTTTCGCATTGTCCGTTGCGTTTCTCATGGCTGTCATACGAGCAGCGTGTTCACTTGCTTTGCTGTCAAGCAGTGCTCCGTAAATCAAGCTTTCTGCGTATTGCGGCAAGAGAACTTCCAGGATCTCTTCAGCGTTTGGCTCAAATTCATAAGAGGTAAGCTTTGTTGATGCTCCGCCAATATCCGTTAACGGAAGCAGCTTCTTATCAGTTACTTCTTGAGCGATCGCGCTGACGTAATGACTATAGTAAATATATAATTCATCAAATGTTCCGTCAGAGAACATGCCAACTGTGTTGCTGGCGATATCCTGGATTTCCGCGAAGGACGGCTGGTCTGCAATGCCGACGATGTCAAGGACAACGTTCATGCCACGGCTTTGGAAAAAGTCACGGCCGACACGCCCGATCGCGATGATTGCAAACTCATCATTTGATTTATGGCGTTGCTGGATTGTCTGATACAGCTGGCGAAGGACGTTACTGTTGTAAGCCCCTGCTAGTCCGCGGTCAGATGTAATCACTAGATATCCCGTTTTCTTGACTGGACGGCTGTTCAGCATTGGGTGGTTGGAATCCTTGCTGCCCATTGCGATTGAGGCAGTCACTTCCTGGATTTTTTCCATGTAAGGAACGAATGCTTTCGCGTTCATGACTCCACGGTTCCATTTAGCTGCGGATACCATTTCCATTGCCTTGGTAATCTGGCTCGTCTTTTTAGTCGAAGTAATACGGTTTTTTATATCACGTAAAGATGCCATTTCGGTTCTCACCACCCTTTTACAAAGATTGTTAGTCCAAGGTCAGGCAGGAGCCAGTGAGCCTTTTTCAAGACGGACTGGCAAACGCCTTACCTGTCCAGCTTCAGCGCCTAACTGATCGAGGCGCTTCCGCCTTTCATATTATTCGGAAACTGCAAACGTCTTTTTGAAAGCGTTTAGTGCAGCAGCCATATCGTCGTCTGAAGGAAGTTCCTTCGTTGAACGAATATGGTCTAACACATCTGTATGGTTGTGGTCTAACCATGAAAGGAATTCACCTTCGAAGCGGCGGATATCCTGCAATGGAATATCGTCAAGGAAGCCGCGAGTAAGTGCATATAGGATTGCTACTTGCTTTTCAACAGCAAGCGGCTTGTTAAGATCTTGTTTAAGTACCTCTACCGTACGGGCACCGCGGTTCAATTTAGCCTGAGTCGCTTTATCAAGGTCAGAACCGAACTGTGCGAATGCTTCCAATTCACGGTAAGAAGCAAGGTCAAGACGCAGTGTACCAGATACCTTCTTCATCGCTTTGATTTGAGCGGACCCACCTACACGGGATACAGAAAGACCTGCGTTGATCGCTGGACGTACGCCAGAGAAGAATAGGTCAGACTGTAAGAAGATCTGTCCGTCTGTGATTGAGATAACGTTCGTTGGAATGTAAGCAGAAACGTCGCCTGCTTGTGTTTCAATGAACGGAAGTGCTGTGATTGAGCCTGCGCCTTTAGCGTCGCTCAACTTCGCAGCACGCTCTAGTAAACGTGAGTGCAAGTAGAATACATCCCCTGGGTAAGCTTCACGACCTGGAGGACGGCGAAGCAGCAAGGAAAGTTCACGGTATGCTGCCGCTTGTTTTGAAAGATCATCATATACGACAAGAACGTGCTTGCCATTGTACATGAACTCTTCACCCATTGTTACACCAGCGTAAGGAGCAAGGTATAGCAAAGGTGCTGGCTGGGAAGCAGATGCTGTAACAACGATAGAATAATCTAACGCGCCGTGTTTACGGAGAGTTTCAACCGCGTTACGTACAGTTGATTCCTTCTGTCCGATTGCCACGTAGATACAGATCATGTCCTGGCCTTTTTGGTTAAGGATTGTATCGATCGCTACAGATGTTTTACCAGTCTGGCGGTCACCGATGATCAATTCACGCTGTCCGCGGTCGATTGGCACAAGAGCGTCAATCGCCTTGATACCAGTCTGCAACGGCTCATGAACGGATTTACGATCCATAACGCCTGGTGCAGCATACTCGATTGGACGAGTTTTCGTTGTGTTGATTGGACCCATGCCATCGACTGGCTGTCCAAGAGGGTTTACGACGCGGCCGATAAGCTGTTCCCCTACAGGAACCTCCATGATGCGGCCCGTACGGCGTACCCTCGTCACCTTCACGGATGTCCGTGAAAGGTCCAAGAATGATGATACCGACGTTATTTTCTTCCAGGTTTTGTGCCATACCCATAACGCCGTTTGAAAATTCAACAAGTTCTCCAGCCATGACATTGTCGAGGCCCATGAGCACGGGCGATACCGTCACCAACACTGATAACTGTACCCACATCACTCACTTGAATTTCCGACTGATAATTTTCGATTTGCGATTTTATCAGCGCACTGATTTCTTCAGCTTTGATGCTCATGAGTTTCACCCCTATCTACGAATCTTAGCCTAGCAATTTACGTTCTAAACGATCGAGCTTGCCGCGCAAGCTACCGTCAAAAATGCGATTTCCAATTCGAAGCTTTACGCCTCCAAGCAAATTGGAATCTACAATGTTTTCAATTTGAAGTGACTGTTTGCCAACCTGCGGCGCGAACGAAGCTGAAATAGCTTCAGCCTGTTCAGCCGTGAGTGGCTGGACACTATACACTTTTGCTTCAGCCACGCCTTTTGCATCATTTGCAAGGGCGATGAACTGGTCAGCAACGTCTGCGATCTGGTCTTCGCGGTGGCGGTCAACCAAAATCATCAGAGTATTAAGGACATATGTGCTTGCAGATCCGAATGCTGTCTTTAAAACCTCTTTTTTCTTCTCATTAGGAAGTTTCGGAGACTTTAAAAAGGCAGTCAATTCAGGATTGTTCACAACAACTTCTTTTACAGTACGAAGCTCTTCCTCAACCTGTGGGAGAGCCTGTTTTTCAGAAGCGAGTTGAAAAAGTGCCAGGGCATAGCGTTTTGCTACTGTCGAGTTGCTCATCGGGCATTACCCGCCTCTTGAATGTATTCATTGATGAGCTTTTCCTGGTCAGCCGCAGAGATTTCCTTCTCGATTACTTTAGAAGCAATCAATACAGATAGTGAAGCCACTTGTTCGCGGATTGCCGCAACAGCCTGCTCCTTCTGCTGCTCAATTTCAAGCTTCGCAGATTCTTTGATTCTTTCAGATTCAGTGCGTGCAAGCGCAATGATTTCTTCACGCTGAACATCGCCCTGTTTCTTAGCGTTTTCAATTAGGCCCTGTGCTTCTGTGCGTGCCTGCTTAAGCATGTCACGCTGTTCTTCCAAAAGTTTCTGTGCTTCAGCACGGCTTTTTTCAGCCGCTCCGATTTCGCCAGCAATATGCTCTTCACGTTCCTTCATGATGCCCATCAATGGACCCCAAGCGAACTTCTTAAGCAATGCTAACAAAACAAGGAACATAAAAAGCTGGAACAAGATATCGCCCGTGTTAAGGCCGGTTGCCGCTCCCAATACAAAATTCATTGTTAACACCCTCGATTCACTCCCTTCAAGAGTTGTACCATGATTTAGAAAAGCGCAAGCGCCTTGGTCAGCCCCGACAAGCGCTGGAGGACCTGACAGTGAAGTCGTTCTTTGACTTCATTGGCAGAATCGAAGCGTCTCGAGGGGCTAGGCGCTGTAGCTGGACATTTCTCGAAGTGAAATTTATACTTCCAAACCTCTTTAAAAGGTCCAACATGCGTCACCTGTCTAACTAGTAGCCAACGCTAAAGGCTGCCCTTCCAAAAGGCGGGCTTGCCCGATTTTATTTCAAACGATTGCTTGCATTCAAATTCAGGTCGGCCCCTGCCGGTTTGGCAAACCTTCCCGGCACAGTGCCTACATAATAGAATGGCGAAGGTTCGCGCGGAATGATCTTCGCCATCTTAAGTTCTTATAATGTATTAACCACCAATAACCATGAACGCGATAACTACAGCGATGATTGGAATCGCTTCAACCAATGCAACCCCGATGAACATTGTAGTTTGAAGCATACCGCGAGCTTCTGGCTGACGAGCGATACCTTCTACTGTACGTGATACGATCAAACCGTTACCAATACCTGCACCTAGTGCTGCTAAACCGATTGCGATTGCTGCTGCTATAAGACCCATTATAAATTTCCTCCTTTAATGTATGAAAAAATGTTTTTTTTAGTTTTGTCCATTAAATGAACAGGTATATATTAATGGTCATGGCTCACTTTATGAGAGAGATAAACCATCGTTAACATTGTGAAGATAAATGCCTGGATTGCTCCGACGAAAACGGAGAAACCTTGCCATACAAGCATTGGAAGTGCTGCGGCCAATGTGCCGACAGCATCAGTTGCTAGGCTGGCTGCAAGCAGACCCAACAGGATCTCACCCGCGTAAATGTTACCGTAAAGACGAAGACCAAGAGTGAGCGTATTTGCGAACTCTTCAATGATCTTGATCGGGAACATGAACCAAAACGGCTTAAAGAATTCCTTGCCATACTCGGCGGTCCCCTTAAGCTTGACGCCATAGTAATGGGAAAGCCCTACCACCATGACTGCAAGAGTCAGTGTGATGACTGGATCGGCTGTAGGTGATTTCCACCAAAGTTCATTGTCGACAACGACAGAGAACGGCAGTCCCAGCATATTGGCAACAAACACATACATAAGCAATGTGATGCCAAGTACGTGGAATCTTCCCCCGTCTTTCCAGTCCATCGTGCTATTGATGATTCCTTTGACGAAATCCATAATCCATTCCATGAAATTTTGAATTCCTGTCGGTTTCATCGCAAGCCTTCGAGTGGAAAGTACTGCAATGATGAAAACGATAGCACTTGCTACTGTGATCATCAGCATGTTTGCCAGGTTAAAATAAAGTCCTAAAAATGGAACTAAAGGAGCTTCATGATGCATCAGTTAATTCACCTCTCTTCCCCGCTATTTACGTAAATGAAAAGACTGGACAAAAAAATCTATCATAATGACAATATAGGCTGTCATTAATCCCAAAACCGTAAATACAAGGTCAATGCGATCCGGGTATTCCATCGCAACGATTACAGCAAGCGCTCCGGTCGCAAGCCTCGACATCGAGCCGAGAGAGCGTACCTTCTTCCCCTGCACCACCGAATCCCCGAAGTTGTTCATCTTCCTCGCAAGCAGCCATAAATTAAAAAGGCTCAGGCTTGTACCAAAGATCAACCCTGCAAAAACAGATTGATAGCTTGTAAAGCCGTACCCGAGTACGTATAGAGACAACAAGGTGAATATGTATTTGCGCTGGCGAATAAACAAGTCCTGAATTTCCATAGGTGGCTAGTCTCCCGAAAAGAAGTGTTGGATGAGGCGGAGCATGGCATAAACACCTGCCGCCAATCCGATCAGCAATCCGAATATTAAGAAAAGTGGCTCTGCACCAAGGGTACGATCAAGCCATCTTCCGGAGAAAATGCCAATTAAAATGGAGCCTACCAATTGAGATAGTATAGCGGACATGAGTGCCATCGCTTGTAAAGGGTGGCGGTTGTTTCGGCGCATAAAAAACGCATCCTCACATTTGAGAATGGGAGCTTCAGGGGGTGAAAAATCATTTTCAGAAAAAAACAATATTTTCACTAAAAAAAGCTTGCATATCAACATTGAAAACCTTATCATTTTATGCCCTTTGTAAGCATACAATAGGCAAATGTCAATGTCAATCCATTGGGGTGAAAAAATTCACAAAGTTTTCACTGTGAATATATACAATTAACCCTATTTTAGTATTATATTATAAAAGCTTATTTTCCCTGTCATTTCAATGTGCTTTTTTCCATTCATGCCGGTTTTTGAGAAAAATAAAACTTTAGAAAAAAAATTCAGAGCCGGAAAGGAATGACCTTTTTCCGACCCTAAATCATTCCATAAATCACTGCTTCAATCGTGCTCCCGATTCCCTGTATTTTTACCTATAAAAATCATGGCGTCTACTGTACTCTCTCGGCCTTTTTTCTTTGCGAAAACCTTGGCAAGATACATTCCTTCCTCGGGCAATTTCTCCAGAGGTATTTCTTTTCCTACCATGCCCTTTTCCAGCTTTCTTCCCCAATCAAGGAATCCGACGAAGCGGTATTGATCGGGATCAAAAAGCGCGATGCCAAATTCGTCTGCTCCTCCCGGCAAATAGACTTCATAGCGATAAGCCCCGCCGTTATCTGCCGGCGCGAAGTCGAAGCCCATCACCCGCGGGTAATCCGGTTCTTCCAGAACATACAAGTATGGAATCCTTATCATATATTCTCCATCATCCATCAGCAGTCTGCCGTCATGGATTTTATCTTTCAATAATGCTGGAGTGGCTTGCATCGCCACCTCCAAGCTTTTCGCTTCATTCGGCTTTAGCGAAAAGCTCATCGGAAGCTCCCACTCTATTCCCTGTTCTTTTTTTGGAATGGAAAATGAATAAGTTTTGGTGGTTGAACCCGTATTTTTGACTGTCATTTTCGCACTGTGACGATGCATGTTATCTGCAAGCTGGAATTTTCCAAATTGTAGCGAGCCCGGAATGACCAGACTCTCCGTATTGATCGCTTCCTCCAGCTGAATCCTTCCTGCTCCCTGCTCGTAAGTCCGGTACCGCTTGCCGTCACGGTCGCTAATATCCTTGGCAGTATTCATGATTGCCGCCTTGATCTCGGCTGGGGACCAGTCTGGATGGGCCTGCTTGATCAAGGCTGCCGCTCCTGCAATATGAGGTGCTGCCATGCTCGTCCCTTGAAGAGGAAGGTAACCTCCGGGAATCGTACTGTTGATTGCAACGCCAGGCGCGACGATATCCGGCTTGATTTCCCATGTGTCGGTCACCGGACCGCGTGAGCTGAAGTCAGCAAGAATATCTTTTTCTTCTATTAAATCCATCCGGATGAGCATGGAGTTTTTATTGAGCTGCTTTTTTAGCGCCAAGCCATCTTCTTTGCTGATTGCAGCCACCGGAATTGGCAGGTTCTCTTCTAGATTCCCAAAGAATGTTCCTTTTGTGTTGTTATAGATGATCACTCCGATTGCTCCTGCTTCAAATGCATTCTTTGATTTTTCGGTAAAAGTAAGATTACCCCTCTCGACTAGGACAAGCTTATCCCTTACACCTTTCATCTCTTCTTTCGTTCCCAGCCCTGCAAAAACAAGATTTTCACTTTGGGTAATATTCCAATTATCCGAACCCTGTAAAAGTTCTAGCCGTATTTCTTTAGATATTCCCGGGGCATTGAAGTACGGCACCTGCATCGGAGGTGTCGACGCGCCAACCGAAATGGCCTTTGAAGCGGTGCCGGGTGATCCCACTGTCCACCGGTTCGGTCCAGAATTCCCGGATGAAGTAACCGCGACGATTCCTTTATCGACCGCTTTATTGAGCGCCAAGCTGATAGGAAGGTCCGGACCATTGACATCATTTCCGAGCGAAAGATTCAGAATGTCCACTTTGTCTTCTATCGCGTCATCGATAGCAGCTATAACCTGCTCTGTTGTTCCGCTGCCACCTGGGCCCAGGGCACGGTAAGCAACAATTTTCGCATCGGGAGCCATCCCTCTCATTCTTCCGTTTGCCGCGATTACACCTGCTACATGAGTACCATGCAGGGTGCTTCTAAAGCCGGCCCCCTTCGTTTCCATCGGGTCATCATCGCCGTCAACCAGGTCATGACCTCCCGAAAAACTTCTTCGCAAGTCAGGATGCTCATAATCGATCCCCGTGTCGATTACCCCGATTGTCACACCCTTCCCTGTTAGACGGTTGCCTTTTTTATCAAGAAGCCCACGGACCGCTTCCGTTCCAATCAGCTCAAAATTATCGATAAAGCTCTCGCTTGGCTTGTATCGGTTTGGCAGATGCCCTGAATTCTCTACCTTGTATGTGTTTACTTCGGATAACAGTTGGATGTCATTGGACTTTTTTAGCTGTTCAAGCTCAGAGATTGGACCTTTAACGGAATATCCGTTGACAGCATGCTTGAAGACGCGGCGAAGCTTTGTGTTTTTAAGGGTTTTCAGCTGATGATGGATTTCTTGTTCATTCACCTGGTGCTCAGTTAACACGATAGCGATTTTCTCGGTTTGGGGATCTTCTTGAGGAATCGGCGGGAGCTCCAGTTTTTGCGGTTGGAATGCAGTGAGTATCAGTAATATCGGAAAAATAATTAAGAAAGAACCCTTCAGCAAGATGAAATCCCCCTTTTTCCGTTAGGATTTCGAATTAGGGTGGTAAGTATACAGGGTGATAGATTGGAAATTATGGATTGGCACGAGATTTACTTTTTCCAAAATAAGTATAATTACGCAATTATTCCGTTTACTTACGCAATTAAGCATGTATTTGGTGCAATTATTGAGAAGTAGTACGAAATTCTTCCTGTTTCTCACGAAATTATCATACATTAGTAATTTAAAAATTTTCCCAGCAAATATTTCAAGAGTGAAATTGGATGCAATGAAGCTTAAATTTACCATTCATAGGACGACGGGATGATTTTGGGTAATTACAGACTAATTTATTCATGCTTTCCGGGCAATTATTGCAATTGAACAGGAGAATATCACTGATTTTCGGGCAATTAACTCGTTAAAGGGATTTAAAAACTTTTCCAGGAGGCGCTTTGGATAACTCAGCTAGATCTTGAAGCTAATTTCACCCCTCTGCCACCTCCATCCACCCTTCATACAGAGAAAAAACACCCCTTTTGTAAAAAAGGGGTGTCTAAAGCTTCTTATTAATATTGTTCAGGTCGATTTTCTGTCCGTTTGAAGTAATATTGAATGGCTTCACAAATGCGTTCGGATGCGCGGCCATCGCCATATGGATTCGATGCTTTGGCCATTTTTTCATAGGCTTCCTGGTCTGTCAGCAATTCTGTTGCCATTTGGTAAATCGGCTGCTCTTCGTTACCAGCAAGCTTCAGTGTTCCTGCTTCGATCCCCTCCGGACGCTCTGTTGTGTCGCGCAGGACCAGTACTGGCACACCTAATGACGGTGCTTCTTCCTGCACGCCTCCTGAATCAGTCAGGATAAGATGCGCGCGTGACGCGAAGTTATGGAAATCAATGACGTCAAGAGGCTCGATCAGATGGATGCGCGGGTCATTGCCCAACACTTCATCCGCCAGTTCACGGACCACAGGGTTTAAGTGAACAGGATAAACAACTTGTACATCACGCTGCTCATCGACGATTCTCTTGATAGCGCGGAACATATTGCGCATTGGCTCGCCAAGGTTTTCACGGCGGTGTGCCGTCATCAGGATCAAGCGGCTGTCGCCAAGCTTATCGAGAACTTCGTGCTGATAAGTTTCTTTTACCGTTGTCTTTAGCGCATCAATTGCCGTGTTACCAGTTACGAAGATGTTTTCTTCAGATTTGTTTTCCTGCAGCAAATTAGCCGCTGATTTAGAAGTTGGGGCAAAATGAAGATCTGCCATTACTCCTGTCAGCTGACGGTTCATTTCTTCAGGGAACGGAGAATATTTATTCCACGTTCTCAAGCCCGCCTCGACATGGCCGACAACAATCTGATTGTAATACGCCGCTAGGCTTGCCACAAATGTGGTTGTCGTATCTCCATGCACAAGGACGATGTCCGGCTTGACTTCCTTCATAACTTTATCCAGACCTTCCAAACCTCTTGTCGTTACATCAATCAATGTCTGGCGATCCTTCATGATGTTGAGGTCATGGTCTGGCGTGATATTGAAAATATTCAAAACCTGGTCCAGCATTTGGCGGTGCTGGGCGGTTACCGTTACGATTGATTCAAAGTGTTCAGGGTGTTTCTGTAATTCGAGGACAAGTGGCGCCATTTTGATCGCTTCCGGGCGTGTCCCAAAAATCGTCATCACTTTAATTGGCTTACTCAAATCAAACACTCCTTATTTTGTACCAAATAAACGGTCTCCTGCATCTCCCAATCCAGGTACGATATATCCGTGGTCATTCAGCTTTTCATCGAGTGCAGCGATGTAAATATCCACATCTGGGTGTGCTTCTTTTACCGTTTCAACGCCTTCTGGAGCCGCAATCAAACACATGAACTTGATGTGCTTGGCGCCGCGCTTTTTGAGAGAGTTGATCGCTTCGACTGCAGATCCGCCTGTCGCAAGCATAGGGTCAACGACGATGAAATCGCGCTCTTCGACGTCACTTGGAAGTTTCACATAGTATTCAACCGGCAGTAATGTTTCTGGATCACGGTATAGTCCGATATGTCCAACCTTTGCTGCCGGGATCAATTTCAGGATCCCGTCAACCATTCCGATTCCTGCACGAAGAATCGGGATAATGCCGAGCTTTTTACCTGAAAGTACTTTTGATTTTGTCTTTTCGACTGGTGTTTCAATTTCAATTTCCTCAAGCGGCATGTCACGCGTGATTTCGAACGCCATCAGCGTTGCGACTTCGTCTACAAGCTCGCGGAACTCCTTCGTGCCTGTGCTTTTTTTCGCGGATATAAGTAAGTTTATGCTGGATCAATGGATGGTCAAATACGTATACTTTTGCCATGTGTATCGCTCCTTTTAAAGGTAAATGAGTTGTGAACACCTGTCTGTTTTATGTAAGATCTGTTGAATCACACTTCGTATAATTTTACAGAAAAACTACTGTACAAGCAACCGCTATATTGTAATGATTTTTCCCGAAAAAAACGGCCCTCATTCATGTAGGGCCGCCGGGTAAAATCTTATCTTTCAGGATATAGTTCGAACTTGCTTGTCAAATCTTCGACGCGTTTGCTTGCTTCTTCCAGCTTCGCCTCGTCTTCGTAATTTTTCAATGTGAAGGCAATGATTGAAGCGATTTTGTCCATCTCGTCGTGACCGAAGCCGCGGCTTGTGACAGCAGCTGTACCGATGCGGATGCCGCTAGTGACGAATGGGCTTTCCGGATCGAATGGAATCGTGTTTTTATTGACGGTGATGCCGATATCATCCAGCACCTTTTCAGCAATTTTCCCAGTCAGGCCAAGTGAACGCAGGTCAACCAACAGCAAATGGTTGTCCGTTCCGCCGGATACAAGAGCGATGCCTTCTTTATTCAAACCTACTGCAAGGCGGTTGGCATTCGAAATGATATTCTGGGCGTATTCTTTAAAAGAATCCTGTAGCGCTTCGCCGAATGCTACTGCTTTAGCAGCGATCACGTGCATAAGCGGCCCCGCCCTGGATTCCAGGGAAGATGGATTTATCGATTTTCTTCGCGAATTCTTCTTTGCAGAGAATCATTCCGCCGCGCGGGCCGCGAAGTGTTTTATGAGTAGTCGTTGTCACAAAGTCAGCGTATGGCACTGGATTCTGGTGCAGGCCAGCTGCAACAAGACCAGCGATATGAGCCATATCGACCATCAAGTATGCGCCGACTTCATCAGCGATTTCACGGAAACGCTTGAAGTCGATCGCTCTCGGATAAGCACTTGCTCCGGCAACGATCAGCTTCGGCTTATGCTCGCGGGCTTTTTCCAGTACGACATCATAATTGATTGTATGAGTATCTTCATCAACACCATACTCAACGAAATTATACTGGACGCCGCTGAAGTTAACCGGGCTTCCGTGCGTCAAGTGTCCGCCGTGGGAAAGATTCATCCCAAGCACAGTATCTCCATGCTCGAGGATTGTAAAATAAACAGCCATATTGGCTTGCGCTCCAGAATGCGGCTGGACATTGACATGCTCTGCACCGAAGATTTCCTTCGCGCGGTCGCGGGCAATGTTTTCAACAACATCGACGTATTCGCATCCGCCATAATAACGTCGTCCCGGATAGCCTTCTGCGTACTTATTCGTAAGTACAGACCCCTGCGCTTCCATTACGGCTTCACTGACAAAGTTCTCTGATGCGATCAATTCGATTTTCGTACGCTGGCGCTTCAATTCATCCTGCATTGCAGCATAAACTTGGCTGTCCTGCTCTGACAAGTGCTTCACTTAAGTTCCCCCTCTTATATGTATTCCCTTTGTTCATTTATTAGAAAATTCATTATTATTTTAGCCGATATGATAATGAAAGAAAAGGAGGAAGGTAAAAGTAGGGCTGATTACTCAATTACCTTTTCCCCGTCAGCAAGATTCGTTTTCCGGCGTATGCTCATAAACCGCACGAGCGCCGCCGATCAGCTTTGGTCTTGTTTTCGCCAGAGTAACATGCGCATGACCAATGCTTTTTTGCTGAACTCGTACAGGCACAGCGACATGCTTCATTTGCATACCAATCAGCGTGTCACCAATATCAATGCCTGCATCAGCCTTGATGAATTCGACAACCACAGCGTCCTCAAGATTTTTGTACGCGTAAGCTGCCATCGCTCCGCCCGCATTCCTCACCGGAATCACGGTCACTTCATCCAGCTGCTTCTTTTTGGCCGTTTCCCGCTCGACGACAATCGCCCGGTTCAAATGCTCGCAGCACTGGAACGCCAGCTGGACACCTGTTTTTGACTGCAGTTCGCGGAGCTGCCTGAAGACCATTTCGGCAACCTCATCTGTACCAGCTGTGCCAATCCGCTGGCCAATGATTTCACTCGTGCTGCAGCCAACGACCAGCACCTGGCCTTTTTTTAGCTGAACTTGCTCATTAAATTCAGTAAGGATGGAGTTCAATTCTGCTCTCCATTGTTCGATAGACAGTTGTAACGCCTCCATTACATGGTATTTGGCCGAAGGTTTTCCGGCCTATTTATTTTCGTAATCTTTTATTTTACCGACGCGGTTTTCGTGGCGCCCACCTTCGTACTCTTCCGAAAGCCAAACGGCTGCGATTTCACGTGCCAGGCCAGGTCCAATTACTCGCTCTCCCATCGCAAGGACATTGCTGTCATTATGCTGGCGTGTCGCTTTTGCACTGAAGACGTCATGCACAAGCGCACAGCGGATTCCTTTTACCTTGTTCGCGGCGATGCTCATGCCAATGCCCGTTCCGCAAATCAGGATTCCTTTATCAAACTCTCCGTTCGCCACTTTCTCAGCAACTGGAAGCGCATAGTCCGGATAGTCAACAGATGTACCGCATTCACAGCCGAAATCTTCATACTGAATATTCATTTCATCCATCAAATTCTTAATTTCTTCGCGGATATTCACTCCGCCATGGTCTGAAGCAATAGCAACTTTCATTGTAAAATCCTCCTATGTTATCCCGAATTGTGGGGCGATCAAATCTATCGTTATTTTCTCATATTCGTTTCATTTTATAAAGAAAACGGGTTGGTTTGTGCCGATAATTTAGCAGCTTACTGTTAGAATCTCATCAGGAAAAAATATTATAACGAAAATTTACTTTTTAATAGCGGTGGTTTTACTTTATATAGCGAGTTTTTTATTTTTATAGCGAAAATTCATTTTTTATAGCGAAGTATTGTTTTTATAGCGATTTCCTATTTATTATAGCGACTTCTTCGTTTTTATAGCGAAATGGAAATTCCGCGGGATTTTTCCCAGTTTTACAAAAAGGAAAACCACAGCATCATCCAGCTGTGGTCCAAAATCTATAATGAAAACTTCGTAATCGTACCTTTTAATTTTTCAGCTTGATTTTTCAGTTCAACCGCCAGTTCTTCGACATTCGCGATGACTTCTGCCTGCTGCTCAGCTGCTGATGCTACGCTGATCGCTCCGGCGGAGGTTTCTTCTGCGATCGCCGCCATTTCCTGCGATTGGGTGGAAGTGTGCTGGATTGTTTCCATTTGGGTTTCAACCAGTGCGGCAATCGTATGGATGACATCTGCCATTTCATGAATCGTTGAGGTCATCGCGTCGATCACCTGATTCGTTTTCTCGCCTTTCTTTGCTTCTCCGTTGGCAGTTTCAACCTGTCTGCTGATCTGGCCGACCACATTCTGGACTTCAGACTGGATGTTCTGGATCAGTTCTGAAATCCCCTGGACCGCGTCCGCACTCTGGTCAGCAAGCTTCCTCACTTCTTCGGCAACGACAGCAAATCCTTTGCCGTGCTCGCCAGCCCTAGCTGCTTCAATCGATGCGTTCAAGGCGAGCAAATTCGTCTGTGCTGCGATGTCGCCAACAAGCTGGATGATTTGTTCAACTTTTGTCGCGTTTTCTTCTAAACGCTTTACCGTACCAAGCGATTCGCGGTTATCATTCGCCAGTGTCTCTATGCCGGAAATCAGTGAATGGATTGCATTCTTCGATTCTTGCAAGTCTTTCACCATTTCCACAGAGATGGATTCAGATGTACGCGCTTTTTCCTGGACATCCTCTGCGATGCGAATAACTTCATCGACAGACTCTGCTGTTGTCTGTGTAGACAATGCTGAAGAATCCGCCCCAGCGGCAATCTCTTTGATCGTTGTCGAGATGATGGACGCCTGCTCAGATGCTTGCGCTGATTGCCCGGAAATCTGGATGACTTTGTCATTGGTTTCTTTGAAGTTGCTATCAATCTGGCTGACCATTTCACGCAGGTTTGCGAGCATATGATTAAAAGCCAGTCCCAGAGAGCGGATCTCGTCATCCGATTTCGAAACTTCTGTATCCTCGCCAATTTCGCCCTGAGCTGCTTTTATTGCAGACTGCTCGAGCTTTTGCAAAGGCTTGGTAATCAAACCAGCAGCCATATACGCTAGCAGGCCTGACCAGAAAATCCCCATTCCAAGAATGGACGCCGTATAAACGACCGAATTGATCCCCAAGAAGTTTTGAACAATAGGATAAAGAAAGTAAATGAAAAATGCGCTTGTTGAATAAGTGATGATCGCCAACACTGTCGTCAGCATGACCAATTTCTTTCTTAATCCCATTTTGTAGCTGTGATTAGACCCCACGGATAATCCCCCTGAAAAAATTTTAGAATGATCTTTTAGCCTCATTACGCTTTTCGGAGCGGTCGCGCCATATTCGCAAAGAGCTTTTCACAGGTATTATCGGATTTTATCCATGATTCTTTCAATATTTTTTTGAATTTCTTCAAAAGCTTCGCGATAAATTTGTTCATTGCCGCCAAATGGGTCTGCCACATCCAGGTTTCCCTTTTCATCAGCGAATTCTTTCAATGTGAAAGTTTTATCCCCAGCGTCTGGATACTGGCTCAAGATCAAGCCTTTGTGACTCTGTGTCATCGTCAGGACCAAAGTTGCCCAGTCGATGTTTTCTTTCGTTAATGTCGAGGAGCGATGATCATGGCTGATATGGTTTTCCTCGAGCACGGTCTTCGCGTTGACAGAAGCCTCCGCACCATTCGGGGCATATACTCCTGCTGATTTCACCTCGACCCCAGTCAGCTGCTTGCTTTTTAAAATCGCTTCCGCCATCGGGCTGCGGCATGTGTTTCCGGTACAGACGAATAAAATGCGCGCCATGCTTGTTCCCTCCTATTCATAACTTTTCTTCATTATATGATAATCTTTCAGCGTTTTCATTTTTGCAGATAGGAATCCCACATGCCTTGCACAACCCCGAGAAGCAAGCTAGACATAAAAAATACACCTGACCAGCAGGTGAAAAAAAAGCGCAAGCGCCTTGGTCAGCCCCGACAAGCGCTGGAGGGCCGACCAGTGAAGTCGTTCTTTGACTTCACCTGAGCGGACCGAAGCGACTAGAGGGGCTAGGCGCTGGAGCTGGACAATACGAAAAGCACAAGCGCCTTGTTCAGCCCCGTAAAACTTTATAGAGGAAGCAGCAATTTAAGACCGAATGCGAGCAAGATACTGCCGCCCAATGCCTCACTGTATGTACCTAGCCATCCCTGCACTCTTTTTCCGACCAGGAGACCTGCCCACGTAAGGACCATTGCCGCTGCACCAAAACAGATCAGTACAAGCAGCGTCCTGGCGCCGTAAATTCCAAGTGTCAGTCCTACTGAGAAGCTGTCCAGGCTGACGCTGAGGGCAAAAATAAATAAACCCTTGCCAACCGGGGTAATCAAGCTTGTCTCATCTTCCTTGAAGCTTGCCCAGATCATCTGGACACCCAGCACAATCAGAAGCAGGCCGCCAATATATCCAGCTATTGCTCCGAACTGCTCGGACAAAAATCTCCCAGCCACCATTCCCAGCAGCGGCATCCACACATGGAATAAACCAATTGTGACGCCGATTTTAAATATATGCCTTTTCGTCAGTCTGAACATGCCCATTCCGAGACCTACGGAAAAAGCATCCATACCCAACGCGAATGCCATCAACAACAATGTGAATACTTCGCCGGCTATTGCAGTCATATCTTCGCCCCCTCGGACTTGCTAATTCAGCATATGCACGTCCAAACGGATTTAGAAGCATGGAATTCTCTGGTTTCGTCATGAGATACCAATTGTTTGTATGCCTGTTCACCGTGACAATATTTCGAAAGCTGGTTCGACACCTGGTATTAAATTCAGTTCAACTGGACTTAGATGGTCTCAACTACGGCAAATGGTCATAAATGGTCTCAACTAGTATTTAGTCATCGCCAACTGGTATTATTTTTGTCTCAACTAGTATTAAATCATCGGTAACTGGTATTATATTGGTCTCAACTGGTATTAAGTCTTCGCAAAAGTGGTATTATCCGCTAAAATGATATTTTTCAGAATCCTTCTATAATATAAAAAGCGCTTCATCACCTGAAGCGCTTCTCTGTAAAACATTATTTTTCAATGATTGGCAGTCCCGAGGCTTTTGACAGCCTGTTCATGATTGCCTGGCCTACGCCTTGTTCGGGGAAAATTTCACCGAAAATGATATCGAGTTTTTCCTGATTGAAGGCCCGGAGTGTATCATAGAGCGTTTCGGCAACTGATTCAAGCCTTGCTCTTTCGCCACAAGGCAGTACAATATCGGCATCATAAAACTCAAGGTTTTCCTTCGTTGTCATCACGCCGACATTCATTCCTTCATTTCGCTTTTCATTCACCAGCTGCTGAATTTCTTCTTTTGTTCCATTAACAAGATAGAAGGGCGCATTTGGTGCATAATGTCGATATTTCATTCCCGGGGATTTTGGCGCCTGGTTCGAATCTTTCAGGGCTGGATCGACGGCGACTTCTCCGACCACTTCTTCCAGCCTGTTCTTTTGTCACACCGCCCGGTCTTAAGATGGCCGGAATTTCACCGGTGCAATCGACAACTGTGGATTCAAGGCCTACTCCGGTCGCTCCGCCATCGATAATTCCAGAAATCCGGCCCGTCAAATCATCGGCAACGTGATTCGCAGTCGTGGGGCTCGGCTTGCCTGACAAATTCGCACTCGGGGCTGCCAGTGGCAATCCAGAAGCTTCGATAATCGCCAGTGCGATCGGATGGTCGGGCATCCTGACGGCAACTGTGGATAAACCGGCCGTTGCTTTTTCAGAAAGCGCACCTTCTTTTTTTTCCAGGATAATCGTCAACGGTCCCGGCCAAAAGGCATCCATTAAAGTGGCTGCCTGATCAGGGATTTCTTTTACAAACGAATGAATCTGCTCACGATTAGCAATATGAATGATCAACGGGTTATCCCCAGGTCTTCCTTTTGCTTCGAATATTTTCAAGACGGCTTCATCGCTTTCTGCGCTGCCGCCGAGGCCATAAACCGTTTCTGTTGGAAAAGCTACTACTTCATTTTGCTTTAGTTTTTGTGCAGCTTCGATGATTTGTGGATATGTTTTTAAATTATCCACATTCTTATCCACTGTCCACATTTGTGTTTGCATGTACATCCACCTTTAACTTCTCGCTAAACTAGTATATTTCTTATGAAAGTATAAAAGAAGAATATGGCGAACACAAGTTTTTATCCACAAATTGTGTATAATTTTAACGAATCCGTGGATAACTTTGTGGATTAATCCACAATTCACAGAATTATTTTCATAATTGCGGAGTTATCCACAGTTAGAACTTGTTTTATATGGCTTTTTTCAAGGAGAGCCTGCGGGAGCTCTGATTGATTTACCATTTCAAAACCGAAACCGCTGAAGAAGGAAACCGCACTCATCTTGTTAGTAACCAGATAAAGCTCATCAAGCTCCTGATTTTTCGCTGTCAGGAATGCCCGTTTAAAAAGAAGCATCAAATCAGGCTGGCCAATTTGCGGGGAAACGACAAATGAGCGAAGCAGTCCTGCTTTATCCACCGGTTCTACTCCAAGGCATGCCTTAAGCTCGCCGTCCTGGTTTTCCATCAGTGAAAAGTTTTCGATGAAATCATTCAATCCATCCGCGCTTACTCCTGCCTTTGTTAAAAAAGCCTCGAGCTTTGGTACATCCTTTTGATAAGCACTTCTGATTTTCCATGTCATATTATTCACCTCAAAAATAAGATTCTACTAAATGAATATGATAGAAGATAAAAAGTAGAACCTAATTCCTGATAGAAAAAGAAAACACGGCAGCCTTCATTAAAATGAAAGCTGCCGTGCATCTTTTTATTCCGGCTCTCTATGCCAATGGATTAGTTATTGTTGTTGCGGGCATTGCCGCCTTTGCGGCCGATTTCCTGATAGAAGTTCTTGTCGTGGCTTTCTGATGTAGATTCGCCGCCTTTTTTCCCGATTTCCTGGTAGAATTCGCTGTTATGGCTCCCAGCAGTAGCCTCTCCGCCTTTGCGGCCAATTTCCTGATAGAAATCTTGATTGTGATTTTCGGAAGTTGCTTTGCCGCCTTTACGGCCGATTTCCTGATAGAATTCGCTGCCATAGTTTTGGCTTGTTGCTTTGCCGCCCATGCGTCCTCGTTCTTCACGTGACATCTTATCATTGTTATTGTTTTTCGCCATTTCACTCATCCTCCTTGAAATCTAAGCTTAGATGTTATACCACTTTGAATATCCTGAATCTCCCTAACCCAAAACTAGTAACAGGAGGATGTAATATGCTTGTCTGAAGAATGTAATATAATTGGAAATTATCTCAGCTCTTTTTCCTCTTTTACCAAGTATTTCTGAGAAAAGGCAGCTTGAGTTTCTCAGCTTCTCATAATGAAAAATCTTAAGTGAGTGATTTAAGTCACTATGTCACTCAATCTGTCTAGTTATAATAAATGTATTCAAATGAAAACCTTTCTCAAAAAGGGGGGACGGCATGGAAATAAAAACGATATATGACCGGATCGGCGGAGATGAATCAATCCGCAAGATTGTGGATACGTTTTATCCAAAGGTTTATGAAAATGAAGAACTCAGCCCTTTGTTTGAAGGGGATATGGACGAAATCAAGCGAAAGCAATGGATGTTCCTCACGCAGCTGACCGGCGGCGGCGCACTATACAGCGAGGAATTCGGGCCGCCCAATATGAGAGTGAGACATATGCCATTCGAAATTACACCGCTGCGCGCGAAGGCCTGGCTGAAGCTGATGCATGAAACACTTACGGAAACGGGCTTGATCGAAACCGACGGCGGAAAGGCCCTGTTCGAGCGTTTGAGCCAGATTGCACCAATCATGATTAACAAACAATAAGGGGGCATTTCATAATGGAAAGACAGACATTAAAACAATACCAAGAATTTAGCGAAGAACGTTTTACAAAGAGGATCGTTTTTAAAAAAGGCGAAAGCACCGTGTTCTTGTTGAACTTCATGCCAGAACAAGAGCTGCCAAAGCACACACATCCAGGAACAGAAGTTTTTATCCTAACTTTGCAGGGCGAAGGCACTTTCACGATTGACGGTGAAGCCGTAGTAGCTGCAGCAAACGAAACCGTCCACGTGAGCGGAACAGAAGAGCTTGCCTATAAGAACACAGGGTCAGAGCCAGTCACACTTTATGTGATGCTCAACAAGATTCCGGATGAGAGATTTGCGCAGAACATTTAAAGAGTAGCAAGTGTTATCGGAATTATTGGCAAACGTCTCGATAGAAGCTCAAACATGAGCGGAATATCATCACTTGGTCGAATTATTCGATAATGTGGTCGAAAAAATTCAAAATGTGGTCGAAATAGCTAAAAATCCGCCAAATTAATTCAAAATGTGGTCGAAATATCCACAAATGTGATCGAAATAATTTTATACGCAAACAAAATATCATCATCTGGTCGATACCCTGGCCTTTTCAAGCTCAAAATAAGCCCCTGCAACCTGCGCAGGGGCTTATTTTATCCGAAAATCCTGTTCCAAATCTCGACGAGGAAGAAGGCTACCTCAACTTCTTCTTCTTCGCCGCCTTCATATACTGTTTTTTTACCTTTTTTGCTTTGTTTTTCGTCATCAAGCTTGATATCGGCTGACTCGTCTTCAGCGTCAGCTTTTACAGCGCCTTTGTCATCGTTTTCGTCGAAGCCTTCGCTTGTTGCTTCGCCATTCGAGAAGTCAAGGAAGCATAGTGGCGGATACAGGACGCACCACCAGTTCGCGCCTTCGCCTTCACCAATCGTGATCAAGATTGCTTCGTACTCACCTGCCGGGTAGAGCAGCTGCCCATATAATTTAGTAGGAAACTGCACTTTATCAAACTCAGTTTTTACAGGATGATTTGACCCTTCAGCTGCGATAACTTCTTCAGCGATTGCCTGGATTTCTGGCAGCTTGGATTTGATGACGTTCCTCGCTTCTTCAATCGAAGTCAGCTCCTGAACCCAGTTCGTGATTTCTTTGTTCACTTCGTCGCGGATCAGACGTTTGATATTCTGATCCTTTTCCAGATCACTGTCAGCGAGGATCCTCAGGCGAATCGCCTCATTCGGGATGACCATCGCTTCCTTCGCGGTCACTTCATTTTTTGGAATATATAAACTTAGAATAGTCCCTGCACATAATAAGAATATGTATAAAATAGCGGCTGATTTTTTCATCATCATCTTTCGCACCGTCCCTTCACTAGTCACAGTGTGGACAGATTGATAGATTCTTAAACTAGTAATTTTGAAAAAAACGGACTCCTTTTTTTAGGGAGTCCATTTCCGCAAACACCATCCGGTCCTTGCCATTTATATCAAAGACAACCTCTACCCTGGCATGCGGGAAGGTTTTTTCCAGAAGCGCACGTACTGCCTCACCCTGGCCAGCGCCGATTTCAAAGCCGACCAAGGCTTTCTCCTTCAATACCAGCGGGAGTTCGTCCATGAAACGGCGATACAGGTCCAGTCCGTCTTCGCCTGCAAAAAGCGCCATATGAGGCTCGTGTTCTGTCACAATGTCTGACATCCATTCCTGGTCCGAAACCGGAATATATGGAGGATTCGAGATGACAGCATGTACTTTTTTGCCTTGTAAAATGAGCGGCTGCAGGAGATCTCCGTGTAAAAATTCAATCTCTGCACTCAGCTGACTTGCATTTTCCCGGGCAACCTGGAGGGCGTCTTTTGAAAGATCAACCGCTGTTACCTTCATTTCTGGTTTTTCCAGCTTTAAGGTAACCGAAATTGCTCCGCAACCGGTGCCGACATCGACAAGGTCAATTTGACCATTCTCCGGAAAAAGTCTATCCAAACGCTGAAGCGTTCCATGAACAAGCTCCTCCGTCTCCGGCCGGGGAATCAGCACATGCTCATTTACATTGAAGGAGCGGCCGTAAAACTCCTCGCTGCCCATGATATATTGAATCGGTTCGCCAGCTGCATGCCTTTTTACAGCATCCTGAAATGCGGCCCACACTTCTCCATCAAGTTCGTCGCGCATCATCGCAAGCATCGACGTACGGGACAATCCGGAATAGTGCCGGAGCAAAAGTTCACCGGCGAACTCCTCGCGATTATGTTCTTTTAAAAAAGAAGAAGCCCAATTGAGGGCTTCAAATATTTTCACATTAGTCATTGTTCGCACTCTCAAGTCTTTGAGACTGGTCTTCCATAATAAGCGCTTCGATGATTTCATCCATCTTGCCCTGAAGGATCTGGTCAAGCTTCTGGATCGTCAGGCCGATGCGGTGGTCGGTCACGCGATTTTGCGGGAAGTTGTACGTACGGATGCGCTCGGAGCGGTCCCCTGTACCTACAGCAGATTTACGAACCTGGTCATACTCCGCCTGTGCTTCCTGCTGGAATTTGTCATAGACACGGGCACGAAGTACCTTCATCGCCTTGTCTTTGTTCTTGTGCTGTGATTTTTCATCCTGGCACGATACAACGATTCCAGTTGGTATATGTGTCAGACGTACAGCTGCTGACATTGTCGTGTTAACAGACTGTCCACCGGCGCCGCTTGATGCAAAGGCATCAAAACGGATGTCTTTATCGTGCAGCTCAATTTCCACTTCTTCCGCTTCAGGAAGACATGCAACCGTAGCAGTTGAAGTATGGATACGGCCGCCTGATTCCGTTTCCGGAACACGTTGTACTCGGTGGGCACCGTTTTCGAACTTCATTTTAGAATAAGCGCCATTGCCATTGATCATGAAGATGATTTCTTTAAAGCCGCCCACGCCAGTCGTGCTGGCATCGATGACTTCCGTTTTCCATCCCTGTGATTCAGCATAACGGCTGTACATCCTGTAAAGGTCACCGGCAAATAAAGCAGCTTCATCGCCGCCAGCAGCGCCACGGATTTCCATGATAACGTTTTTGTCATCATTAGGGTCTTTAGGGATAAGAAGAATCTTGATGCGAGCTTCAAGCTCCTCGATTTGTGGTTCGAGCTCGGAGATTTCTTCCTTTACCATCTCACGCATGTCTGCATCGAGCTTTTCCTCGAGCATGGCTTTCGCATCTGTCAGCTGCTCTTTAACTTCCTTGTACTCACGGTAAGCCATGACTGTTTCCTGGATGTCAGACTGCTCTTTTGAATACTCGCGGAGCTTCTTGGAATCATTGACAACTTCCGGGTCACTCAATAACTCATTCAATCTTTCATAACGATCCTCAACTGATTGAAGACGATCAAACACGGACATTCACCTCTATTTTTATAGCCTTGAAAATTAGTTTATACATTTATTCTTGCCTGTGTATTTCCGCACCAGGTCCGATAGTTCAACATAGCATAACATTCTAATTATAGTATAGGTGGCACACTCAGTCAAAGCCATTGTGAATAGAAAAGCGCAAGCGCCTTGTCCAGCCCCGGCAAGCGCTGGAGGGCTGACCAGGAAGTCGCTCTTTGACTTCACCTGAGCGGACCGAAACCGAAAAATTATAGCGGACTGCCCAGAAACGCAAAAACTGGAGACTCCGACAAAGAAGCGCTTTTTGCTTCGCCGGCGGAGTTGAAATTTCGGAGTTTCTAGGGACCGATACTAGACAAGTCGAAATGCGGAGGCGACTGTCCAACTTCAGGCATCAGAAAAAGCATGCCCAATTTACGAGCATGCTGTGAAGCTTCACAACTTTATTCAATATCAACGTTAATATCATAGCGCGGCAAAGCTCTTGTCAGCTTTTTCTGCAGTATCTTTTGAGCGTTTTCACGATCTTTTCTGGTTACGCGCCCTTCAAGCTGTGCGGTCACGTTCATTTCGCCGCCGTTAATCCAGATGGAACCCGGGTCATAGCCTGCATCAGAAATGACGTCCTTCGCTTTTTGGACATCCTGGGAAAAACTATAATGGTTTTCGTTATCGGTATTCAGCAAATTGGGATTCTGATCGGTCATCGTCATGCCCTCATCCTGGTCCCTTGTGAAATTCGGTCCATCTCCTTCGCGGACCCCGTCATCATCCCTGTTCAGGTCTACTCCAGCATGATCTTCATTCTTGTCATAGACTGATTCTGTATTATCCTGGACACAACCTGAAACCATAATCATCGCAAGCACAAACAACATGAGTAATTTTTTCAAATTATGGCACCTCCCGCTGTTAGATTGCCCCAAAAAGTTGCTGAAATGCATCTAGGAGCTCTAAAGTCACCTATTTTAAGGGAAAAACGGCAATTGGAAAAATTATTCTCTTACTCAATGACTATAATTGCACGGAAAAGAGTCATAATTGCACGATAAAACCATTAATTGCACATAAAAGAGTATGAATTGCACAGTAAAGTGTAGTAATTGCACTTTCATCCAATATTAGGTAAATACAAGCCCGCAAATAACAAAAAATCCCCCCGCACCCGGGAGGATTCCACCTTCTATGTTAAGCTTTCCGTCGTCGTGTTCTTGATCTTCAGCTCGTTTGGTGATTTAGGAACTTCATGATGGTGTCTGCATCGTGGTTCGTACGATTCGGAGGCGCCAACGAGAATGATTGGATCATCATAAGAGGCTGGCTTGCCGTTGATCAAACGCTGTGTCCGGCTAGATGGCGATCCACATACTGCACATACAGCTTGAAGCTTGGTCACATTTTCGGCAACGGCCATCAATGCAGGCATCTGTCCGAATGGCTCGCCGCGGAAATCTTGGTCAAGTCCGGCAACGATTACGCGGTAGCCGCTGTCTGCAAGATGCTGGATCACCTGCAGGATTTCATTGTCAAAAAATTGCACTTCATCGATGGCAATGACATCGATTTCAGGGTTGATATGCTTAAAAATATCAATAGAGTTGGCAATAGGCTTTGCAGTAACTGCAGTTCCGTTGTGTGATACAACCGATTCTTCGCTGTAGCGGTTATCAATCGCGGGTTTGAATACAGCAATTTTTTGCTTGGCGAATTGAGTTCTGCGCACTCGGCGGATCAGTTCTTCGGATTTACCGGAAAACATGCTGCCGCAGATCAATTCAATCCAACCGCTTTGTTTCATAACGTACATGGTCAGCCTCTCCTTCCTCGCTCGTAAATTTGGAAGCGCAAGCGCATTGGTCAGCCATGACAAGCGCTTGATGGCCGAACGGTGAAGTCGTTCTTTGACTTCATCGAGCGGACCGAAGCGACTCGAAGGGCTAGGCGCTGGAGCTGGACAATAAAAATGTTATCTTGCACTAAATAAGCTGTTTTCGTAATTTTACGGCTTCTTCATGCCATAAAGGTACGAAAAAAGCCTGGTTAAAAGTTCGACACTTTTTTTCAGCTTTTTCCATTATAACAAAAAAAGGCGCTGAATCCAGACACAAAAATAAAGTTCATAAAATTAAATTTTATCTGTTTGTATTCCATAATTCGAACCAAAATCCCGAAAAATGCAAAATAAAAAACAGGCAAGTCACAAAGCTTCTTGCCTGTTTTATCGTTTCTTATATTACTGGTTGTTTTTAAGACCGTATTTCTTGTTGAAGCGGTCAACACGTCCGCCAGCTTCAGCAAACTTCTGACGTCCAGTATAGAATGGGTGGCACTCAGAGCAAGTTTCAACGCGAATCTCGTTCTTAACAGAACCAGTTTCGAATTCGTTTCCGCATGCGCAAGTCACCTTAACTGTTTTGTAGTTTGGATGAATTCCTGATTTCATTCTTTTCATCTCCTTCCGCCCTGAATCATATCCGAAACAGAGTTATAATCAACGGTTAAACCGTTATTGGAAAAACACACTGCACTCATTATAACAAGTCCATCTATATATTTCAAGTTAGTTTTTACGACCATAATTTGGAATTAAGATCGCTTGTTATTCCCCTTCATTTCCTCGCCAAGAACAGCGAAGAAGTCTTCATTTGACTTGGGAGAGTCTTAGCTTACGCAGGAATTTTTCCGCGAAGTCTGGAGAATCGGACATCGATTTACGGATTGCCCACAGCTTGTCCAGATGGTCTTTCGGAATAAGAAGTTCTTCTTTACGAGTTCCAGAATGTCGATTGCAGGGAAGATCCTTCTTTCTGCAAGTGAACGGTCAAGGTGAAGTTCCATGTTTCCGGTTCCCTTGAACTCTTCATAGATGACATCATCCATACGTGAGCCTGTATCAACAAGCGCAGTCGCAAGAATCGTCAAGCTGCCGCCTTCTTCAATATTACGGGCAGCACCGAAAAAGCGCTTCGGACGGTGGAATGCCGCCGGGTCAATACCACCTGACAAAGTACGTCCGCTTGGCGGGATGACAAGGTTATACGCACGAGCCAGACGAGTGATGCTGTCCATCAGGATGACGACATCACGTTTGTGTTCAACAAGACGCATCGCACGCTCAAGCACAAGCTCAGCTACCTTAATGTGGTTTTCAGGCACTTCATCAAAAGTGGAGCTGACAACATCGCCAGCCACGGACCGTTCGATATCTGTTACTTCTTCCGGACGTTCATCGATCAGCAGGACAATCAGCTCAGCCTCAGGATGATTCGTTGTGATGCTGTTTGCGATTTCTTTTAAAAGCATGGTCTTACCAGCCTTAGGCGGTGCGACAATCAAGCCGCGCTGACCAAAACCGACAGGAGCGATAACATCCATGATCCTTGTTGATACATGTTTATGAGTTGTCTCCAGTTTCATCATGCGGTCAGGATATAATGGCGTCAAACCCGGGAAGTGAACCCTTTCCTTCGCCGATTCTGGGTCATCACCATTGACTGCCTCTACCTGAAGCAAGCCGAAATAACGCTCGTTCTCTTTAGGAGGACGCACTTTACCCGAAACTTTATCCCCGTTCCTTAAATCAAAACGGCGGATTTGTGAAGCTGAGATATAAATATCCTCAGAGCTTGGCGAGTAGTTAATCGGGCGCAGGAATCCAAAGCCTTCAGACTGGATGATTTCCAGGACACCTTCCATGAAAAAATAGCCCTGCTGTTCCGCACGCGCTTTTAAAATAGCAAAAATAAGTTCTTTTTTCGATAATTTGCTGTAGTAAGAGACTTTATACTCTTTTGCGAGTTCATAAAGCTCTTTCAATTTCATATTTTCTAAGCTTGAAATATTAACTTCCATAATGTCACCACGCCTTAAAATATTTCGATTTCCCCCATAAAAAATGTATTAAGAATATCAGCGTATGGATGGAAAAAGAAGAAATGAGTTACCTTTGAAGGTTGTAAGAAGGAATTAATGAAGGTATACAACTGGTTTGTGTCTAATCTAAATCAACTAGTTTATTAAAACAATTTTCATTTTACCCTTAAATGGGAAAAATAATCAATCTTTTTATTTATTAACTCCCTTTACCTGCAGAATGCGGTAAAGGGAGTCTGTTTGTAAGGGTTTGCACTCAATTTTATTAAAAAATTATTATTTCATTACCAGATGCGGCTTTTTCTTTAGGCTGTGCTGCCCTTCAATGAAGCGGACTGTGCCTGATTTTGCGCGCATGACGACAGAATGGGTTGAGCCGTAAGAGCCTTTGAACTGGACTCCTTTTAGCAGCTCGCCATCAGTTACGCCTGTGGCAGCGAAAATCGCATCATCGCCGCGGACAAAATCTTCCATGAGGAGGACCTTATTGACATCGATGCCCATTTTTATGCAGCGCTCGAGCTCTGCATCATTTTGCGGAAGCAATTTACCCTGGATTTCACCGCCAAGGCTTTTCAGCGCTACCGCTGCGATCACTCCCTCAGGTGCTCCGCCTGAACCGAACAGGATATCGACGCCTGTCGTATCAAACGCCGTGTTGATTGCGCCTGCTACATCTCCGTCATTGATCAATTTGATCCTTGCACCGGCATCACGAAGCTGGGCAATGATATGTTCATGGCGCGGGCGATTCAATACCGTTGCCACTACATCTTCAATATCCTTGTTCTTCGCTTTTGCCACGGCCTTCAGATTATCAAGAACGGAAGCATTGATATCGACCATGCCTACCGCTTCAGGTCCGACAGCAAGTTTGTCCATGTACATGTCAGGTGCGTGAAGAAGGTTTCCGTTATCTGCCACCGCAAGAACTGCAAGAGCATTCCAGCCGCCTGACGCTACAATGTTCGTCCCTTCCAATGGGTCGACAGCAACATCCAAACGCGGGCCATAGCCTGTCCCGAGCTTCTCACCGATATACAGCATCGGTGCTTCGTCCATTTCCCCTTCGCCGATTACGACTGTGCCTTTCATCGGAATGGTGTCAAACACATCTCTCATTGCCGACGTTGCAGCATCGTCAGCTTCATCCTTTTTACCGCGTCCCATCCAGCGGGCTGAAGCAAGCGCAGCCGCTTCTGTCACGCGGACAAGCTCCATCGTTAAGCTACGTTCCATATGATCATCCCCTAATCATGAAAGATGCTAATGCCTACCGAAAATGCGTCCCTTTCAAAGAAGCCTTTTACATAAATCAACTTTCTCCTCGTTAGCTGATTGTGTATCCGGAAACTACTTAGGAAGCAAAACTTTCATGCCGCCATAGTTGGCGGCTTAAAAGTTAAATAGGTTATACTTTTTTGTTTAAAAATAAGCATTAGCACCACTATTTGTATTGTACAGCTCTATTGTACTATACTTTTTATGATTTTTTCACTTCTTCTTGCTCTTCAGATGTCATATCTTCACGCCAAATTGTGGCACCGAGTCCATTTAGCTTTTCAACGATATGGCTGTAACCGCGGTCAATATGGTCGACACCAGTAATTTCGGTGACACCTTCCGCCATCAGTCCAGCAATGACAAGTGCAGCTCCTGCGCGGAGGTCACTTGCCTTAACCTTAGCTCCCTGCAGCTTGACAGGACCGCTAATAATCGCCGATCTGCCTTCGACCTTGATGTTGGCATTCATTCTTCTCAGTTCATCAATATGCTTAAAGCGCGCGCCATAAATCGTATCTGTTACGACACTTGAGCCTTCCGCTCTTGTTAAAAGTGCAGTGAATGGCTGCTGCAAATCCGTCGGGAAACCAGGGTAGACAAGCGTCTTAATATCGACTGCTTTATACTGTTCAGACGGCGCAACATATATTTGCTCGTCACTGGCTTCAATTTTAGCGCCCATTTCCTTCAGCTTGGCCACAAGCGATTCAATATGCTGTGGGATGACATTATCGATTGTCACTCCGTCTCCAATGGCAGCTCCAAGAATCAGGTATGTCCCAGCTTCAATGCGGTCAGGAATGATCGTGTGGCGGCATCCGTGAAGCTCGTCGACACCATCGATACGGATGACATCCGTACCTGCCCCTTTAATCTTCGCACCCATATTGGTAAGCAAAGTGGCGACATCAATGATTTCCGGCTCTTTTGCGGCATTTTCAATGATTGTGCGCCCTTTTGCACGGACAGCAGCAAGCATGATGTTAATTGTTGCCCCAACGCTAACGACGTCAAGATAAATTCTTGCACCGCGAAGCTCGTCGGCACGCAGGTAAATCGCGCCCTGTTCGTTAGTCACGCTTGCACCAAGCGCCTCGAATCCTTTTATATGCTGGTCAATCGGCCATGGACCCAAATGGCAGCCGCCCGGAAGTCCGATGACAGCCTTTTTGAAACGGCCCAGCATAGCTCCCATCAAATAGTATGAAGCTCGCAGCTTTTTCACTTTTCCATTCGGCAAAGGCATGGAAATCATGGAAGACGGATCTACCGTCATTTCATTGTTCGAGAATTCAACAGAACCGCCGATCTCCTCCATCAAGTCCTTGAGCATATGAACATCGGAAATATCCGGCAAACCTTCAATGGTCACAGGCGATTCTGCTAAAATCGTTGCTGGGATCAAGGTCACTGCGCTGTTTTTCGCACCGCTGACCCGAACAGTCCCTTTTAAAGGATAGCCGCCTGCAATCTTAAGCTTTTCCATTTTTGACTCCCTTCTAAGCCGTGATGTATTAAGGTCAAGCTGGAGATAAAACATTTACAGCTAAGACCGATATAGGCTCTACTTAGATTTAATTACCGAAATCAACAGGAATATTTTTCCATTAAAAACACTTAGATTCCGGGAGTTTTCTATTCCTTTAGTTTACACGATATTCCCAATTTCATGTAATAAAATGCAAAAAAGATTAAATTGGGTAAAAGTTCCTAATGAAAAATGGTTTCGGCTGGCCGAGACCATCTCTGTGCAAATCAATTGTTAATCTCCACTTTCGGCTGAGTGTCTGAAATCTTAAAACCCACCATTTTAAATAAATGACTCTCCGAAATCGGTCGTTGATTTCCGTTCCAGGCGCTTCGCTTTCCGCGGGGCTGGAGCTGAGCCCGCAGGACTTTGAATAGACTTCTTCGATTTCGCCCACGCACGATGGATATGCGTTAGCATTTTCGGAGGAGTCTGCGCGCCTTCCACTCCAATCAACTGGACTTAATTCATTATTTTGCTTTCCCGCCTTTTTAAAAAGGAAAAATTATTGTCCGCGAGACTCCCAGTCTTTCAAAAATGCTTCGATTCCTTTGTCGGTCAGCGGGTGGTTGAACATTTGCTGGATGACTTTGTATGGTACGGTTGAGATGTGTGCTCCTCTTAGTGCTGCATCTGTTACGTGCTGTGGATGGCGGATGGATGCGGCGATGATTTCTGTGTCGATTCCGTGGATGGTGAAGATTTCGGCAATCGTTGAAATCAAGTCGAGTCCGTTATGGTCGATGTCATCCAGGCGGCCAAGGAATGGAGATACATATGTAGCGCCCGCTCTTGCTGCCAGCAATGCTTGATTTGCGCTGAAAACAAGGGTTACGTTCGTTTTGATTCCCTCTTTTGAAAATACAGAAACGGCCTTCAAACCTTCTGGGGTCATTGGCACTTTGATCGTGATGTTTGGAGCGATTGCAGCTAGTTCTTTCCCCTCTTTGATCATACCTTCTGCATCTAGTGCGATGACTTCTGCACTGACAGAGCCTGGAACTAATTCAGTGATTTCCTTTAAGCGGTCTTCAAACTTTACATTCTTTTCTTTTGCTACTAGTGAAGGATTCGTTGTAACCCCTGATAAAATCCCCAGTGTATAGGCCTCGCGAATTTCTTCCATATTTGCAGTATCGATAAAAAACTTCATTTGTAAACGCCTCCAGTCGACATAATTTTCAAACAAGGATAAATGGACAAAAACCGCCTTGATGTAAGGCGGTTTTATTATAACAGAATTTTATTGTTATTACGCTTTGTTAGAAGAACCAAATTCGCGCATTTTGCCGATTACCGTTTCCTTGATTGCATCGCGAGCTGGTCCAAGATATTTACGTGGGTCATACTCTTCCGGCTTCGCAGCAAGAGTTTCACGAACTGCTTTTGCAGATGCAATTTGGTTTTCTGTGTTAACGTTGATTTTAGCTGTACCGAAAGAGATGGACTTCTGGATGTCTTTTGTAGGGATTCCAGTTCCGCCGTGCAATACTAATGGTACGCCTGCAGTCTTGTTGATTTCTTCCATTTCTTTGAAGCCAAGGTTCGGTTCGCCTTTGTAAGGGCCGTGAACAGATCCAAGAGCTGGAGCAAGGCAGTCGATTCCAGTGCGTTGAACTAGTTCTTCACACTCTTTAGGGTCAGCATAGATAACGCCATCAGCAACGACATCATCTTCCTGGCCGCCAACTACTCCTAATTCTGCTTCAACAGAAACACCTTTTGAATGAGCGTATTCTACCACTTTTGAAGTGATTTCTACGTTCTCTTCGAAAGGACCGTGTGAAGCATCGATCATGACAGATGTGAAACCTGCATCGATTGCTTCTTTACACTTATCGAAGCTTGAACCATGGTCTAAGTGGATTGCGACAGGAACTGTTGTTTTGTAGTCCTCCATCAATCCTTCTACCATTTTCACTACTGTTTTGAAGCCGCCCATGTAACGTGCAGCACCTTCGGAAACACCAAGGATAACTGGTGATTTCTCAGCTTCTGCAGCTTGAAGGATCGCTTGAGTAAATTCAAGGTTATTTAAGTTAAATTGCCCAACAGCGTAGCCTTCCGCATTCGCTTTTTTCAGCATTTCCGTCATTGAAACTAAAGGCATATTTTTTTCCTCCTTCGATATGATCAATTTTCATTTTGACAATGCTACCATTTTAAAGGTTTTCCTTCTCTGCTTTTGATTATGTACCCGAGAAGGCATTCATCAAAACGAATGATCCTGTGGAATTCATAAGTATCATACCAAAAGAAAATCAGAATTACCATTGTTCAAGCCATGTTTTTGCAAGTGTCATAAAAATGCTATAAAGCAAACGTTACCAATAATTTTACTAGTCTGTAAACTTGTTTTATCCTTGCTTTTTAAAAGGAAATGCCCTCCGAAAATTCGAGAGGACATTTCTATGTAATCTGTTTTTTAAATTAAGAAACGGTTTGCGAATATTTTTTAACTGCCGCACGG
Organism: Mesobacillus subterraneus; assembly: GCF_020524355.2. Taxonomy (NCBI): domain Bacteria; kingdom Bacillati; phylum Bacillota; class Bacilli; order Caryophanales; family Bacillaceae; genus Mesobacillus; species Mesobacillus subterraneus. The sequence goes on along the minus strand of NZ_CP129019.1, from coordinate 4,594,837 downwards.
ATGTCATCAATATCGAATGGTTTTGCAAAATGGGTCAGTGCACCGAGGTCCATAGCTTCCTGGATCATATCAAGCTCGCCGTAAGCGGTCATGATGATGACGCGGATATCAGGATCGATTACCTTCATTCTTTTTAAAATTTCAATTCCATCCATACCAGGGATCTTCATGTCTAGAAGTACTAGATCTGGTGGATGCTTTTTAACGAGATCCAGGGCCTGGACGCCATTTGCAGCTTGATACGTTTGATAACCTTCTTTTTGCAGCACTTCATTAAGTAGAATTCTGATGCCAAACTGGTCGTCTACAATTAGTATTTTTTCTTTCATGCCGCCTCTTCCCCCTAATAAATGTAGTATATTGATAAATGTGTTTGTCCAGGAAAATCGTTCGTCTTATCCCCATTTACACAATTCGTTAAAAAGCTTGAAATTCCTCCCATATTTTCAAACTTATTTTTCGACAGATGCTTTTTCATTTCCATTGTAGTACTTTATAATCAGTATTGGCAAAAACGGAGGTGCTGTTATGTTAAAAATGTTTTCGACACAGCTGACAGGTTTGTTCAACAGGCTTCAGGAGAAAGAAGAATTTTCGATTGAGGACGGAGCTCGCCTGCTTGCACAGGCTGCAGCTGGTGAAGGAACTGTATATATTTTAGGTACGAAGGAGATGCAGGCTGTAGCCCTTGAAGCGATTTATGGAGAGGAACCGTTGCAATCTGCGGCAATTTTAACAGAGAACGTCGAGCTCGAGGCTGCCGATCGAGTATTGCTTGTTAGCCGATATGCCGACGACGAAGAGGCTGTCAAAGCAGCACGCAATTTGCTGGAAAAAGGGATTCCTTTCGTGGTCATCTCCACTGTCCGCGGTGAAAATGAAAACACCGGCCTGGACACTATGGCTGATGTGCACATCGATTTAAAAGTAAAAAAAGGACTCCTGCCTGATGAACTGGGCAACAGAGTCGGCTACCCTACATCCATCGTCGCATTATATATTTACTTTGGATTGAAATTCACAATACAGGAAATTTTAGAGGAGTACTAATAGCGGGGGCTTGGCACAACTGGTATTAACACGAATTAAACTGGCATTATGTTGACGCTAACTGGTATTAAAACCGATCCAACTGGTATTATATTGACGTTAACTGGCATAAAGCGGAAAAATACGGCCAGTTGATCCATAAATGCAAAAAAGCCGGTGATTTCCCACCGGCTTTTTGCTATTTCTCCGCTTGTTACTTATTTGACTTGATGGATGCTTCAATAAAGTCTCTGAACAATGGCTGCGGGCGTGTTGGTCTTGATGTGAATTCTGGATGGAACTGGGATGCAAGGAACCATGGGTGGTCCTTCAGTTCGATGATTTCAACTAAACGGCCATCCGGGCTTGTCCCAGAGAAAATGAATCCTTCTTTTTCCATCGCCTGGCGGTATTCATTGTTGAATTCATAGCGGTGGCGGTGGCGTTCATAGATCAAATCGTCATTGTATGCTGCGAAAGCTTTTGTATCTTCACCAAGCTTACAAGGATATAATCCAAGACGAAGTGTTCCGCCTAAATCTTCGATATCCTTCTGTTCTGGCAGAAGGTCGATGATTGGGTACGGCGTGCTTGGCATAATTTCTGCTGAGTGTGCATCCTTCAAGCCAAGTACGTGACGTGCGAATTCAACAGATGCGAGCTGCATGCCGAGGCAAATACCGAAGAACGGCACTTTGTTCTCGCGAGCATATTTGGTCGCAAGGATTTTCCCTTCAATACCACGGTCCCCGAATCCGCCTGGAACGAGGATTCCGTCTACGTCATTCAGCAATTCAACAACATTTTCTTCTGTAACTTCCTCAGAGTTGACCCACTTGATTTCAATATCACTGTCAAATGCGTAACCAGCGTGCTTCAATGATTCAACTACTGAAATATAAGCGTCTTGAAGTTCAACATATTTACCAACAAGAGCAATTCTTGTTTTACCTGAAAGATGCGTAACTTTTTCAACTAGTGCATTCCATTCTGTCATGTCCGCTTCGCCGCAATCCAGCTTGAAGTGATCGCATACAAGCTGATCCATCTTCTGGTCCTGCAAGGCAAGAGGGATTGAATATAATGTATCCGCATCTGCCGCTTCGATTACTGCTTCCTTATCGATGTCACAGAAAAGAGCAATCTTGTCTTTCATGTCCTGCGAAATCGGCATTTCTGTACGAAGAACAATGATGTTTGGCTGGATACCGAGGCTGCGAAGTTCTTTTACGCTGTGCTGAGTTGGCTTCGTCTTCATTTCACCAGCTGCCTTTATATAAGGAACCAATGTACAGTGGACGTACATCACATTGTCGCGGCCAACATCATTCTTGATCTGGCGGATTGCTTCGAGGAATGGCAGGGATTCGATGTCCCCTACTGTTCCGCCGATTTCTGTGATGACAACGTCAGCTCCTGTTTCTTTGCCGGCACGGAAAACTCGGTCTTTGATTTCATTCGTAATATGCGGAATAACCTGTACAGTTCCGCCCAGGTAGTCACCGCGGCGTTCTTTTTTCAGGACAGTCGAGTAGATTTTTCCTGTCGTCACGTTTGAGTATTTGTTCAAGTTAATATCGATGAAACGCTCGTAGTGGTCAAGGTCCAGATCCGTTTCAGCACCATCATCTGTAACGAATACTTCACCGTGCTGGTAAGGGCTCATTGTCCCAGGGTCCACGTTGATGTATGGATCGAATTTCTGGATCGTAACATTCATGCCCCTGTTCTTCAGCAATCTTCCAAGAGATGCTGCTGTGATCCCTTTACCTAAAGACGAAACTACGCCGCCTGTTACAAAAATATACTTTGCCATTTGTGTAATCCCCCTCATCAAACAGTTTGTACAATATGTACCTGTTTAATTGATTTATTAATAAAATTTTTAACCTTTTCATTTGGCCCGCAAGCCAATATAACCGGGGGTTTTCAACAATCTGCACAAAATAAAAAAAACGCCCCGCATACAGAGTATGGGGAGCGTTTAGTAACTGTTTTACATAATCGTCCTTTTTTAAGGAGCCCAAAAAGTATTCTACAGCCGGTCAAAATAAAAGTCAAGCTGTTAATTACAGTTCTTCGTCCTCTTCCTCATCTTCTTCTTCGAGTGGACCTTCTTCGTCTTCTAACAACTCATCATCGTCGTCGAAATCATCAGTGTCTTCAAGATCCTCATCGAAGTCTTCATCATCATCGTCATCATCGAGATCATCATCGTCATCTTCATCAAACTCCTCGATGTCATCATCGAAGTCCAAATCTTCCTCATCGATTTCATCGAATTCGTCAAGGTCAAGGTCATCCTCATCGACAGCTTTCTTCGCTTTCTTCTTCTTTGGCTTCACTGTCGTGACATTGTCTTCTTCGATTTGGTCAACTGGATACCAAACGCGCAGTCCCCAGCGGCCTTCCCCCTGGGACATGAAACGTCCATCTATGTTTATATCTGTATAGAACTGAACCATTTTTTCAGTTACTTCGGCCTCGTCCAATTTCATGACCTTCTTGATCTCCGCCATAAGGTCTTGAAATGTTACAGCCTGCTTTTTCTCTTTTAAAATTTCAAAGGCAACTTCAATCATTGACATTTCTTGAAGCTCTTCTTTTGAGTATTGATTTAAACTCAATTTTCGCACTTCCTTTCTCTATTCCAGGCCTTACCCGGCCCTGCGTCCGAAAACAAGGAAATTATCCCAGAATGCATATTCTACATTATAAACAAATTCTAAACCTTTATGCCAGTTTTATCTGTCCTTTTCTCGCCTTTTTTCGGTTTCGTTATCCGCTTTCCTGCTGCCAGTCCTTTTTCTCTTTTTAAGTTGGACGAAAGCCAGGAAAAAGAAAACAATCGAAAGAATGAAAAAAGATATCGCTCCAAGCTGTCGCTGGTAAAGATAATACATGGCTGCAGCTGCCATAACAGCCCCTGCCGTTAATAACACCGATCTCACAAAATTCACATCCTGAAGTAGGTCGTATGTATTAGCTGATATCTAGATTATATAAGATTATTTGGTAAAAGATATGAAAAATTCTTTAAAAGTTGCTTTTCTCACCAAATCTCATCTTATATTCGTGCTCTTTTTTATAGAAGCTGCTGGAGCTATTCATGTGTTAATGCTAGTTTACGAAAAGAGCATAACAAAATGCAAGATGGCTTATAGTTTTCCTACAAGCCACCTTGCCAAATCCAGATCGATTGCAAAAGCTCTAATGCCACGTCCTATCTTTATACACCAGCGCTTTTGATTTTAAACTATACCTACTTCAATTATGAAAAAATTGATATCCTACATATTCCTGCGGAACTGGCCGCCAACTTCGTAGAGCGCCCTGGTAATTTGACCAAGGCTTGCATATTTTACAGTTTCCATCAGCTCTGCAAAAATATTGCCTCCGCTGACTGCTGTCTCCTTTAAGCGATCAAGCGCTTCTTCGGATTGATCCTTGTTTTTGCCTTTGAAGGATTCAAGGTTAAGAATCTGAGTTTCTTTTTCTTCTTTCGTTGCTCGGGCAAGCTCCATCTTGTCAATTTCTTCCTCGGATGGCGGGTTTGGATTCAGGTAGGTGTTCACACCGATGATCGGCAGCTCTCCTGAATGCTTCTTCATTTCGTAGAACATCGACTCATCCTGGATTTTTCCGCGCTGATACTGTGTTTCCATCGCACCAAGCACACCGCCTCGGTCATTGATCCGTTCAAATTCCTGAAGGACAGCTTCTTCTACTAAATCTGTCAACTCTTCGATGATAAATGCACCTTGGAGCGGATTCTCGTTCTTCGTCAAACCATGCTCCTTCGTGATGATCATCTGGATGGTCATCGCGCGGCGGACAGATTCTTCCGTCGGGGTTGTAATTGCTTCGTCATAAGCATTTGTATGAAGCGAGTTGCAGTTATCATGCAATGCCATCAAAGCTTGAAGCGTCGTTCGGATATCATTGAAGTCGATTTCTTGTGCATGAAGGGAACGACCGGATGTCTGGATATGATACTTCAGCTTCTGGCTTCGCTCATTTGCGCCGTATTTGTTCTTCATCACTGTCGCCCAGATGCGGCGGGCAACGCGGCCAATCACTGAATACTCAGGATCAAGTCCGTTTGAGAAGAAGAAGCTCAGGTTCGGTGCAAAGTCATCTATGTTCATGCCTCTGCTTAAATAGTATTCAACATACGTGAAGCCATTTGACAGCGTGAAGGCCAGCTGGGAAATCGGGTTCGCTCCTGCTTCGGCAATATGATAGCCAGAAATAGATACAGAATAATAGTTCCGGACCTTCTCATCGATAAAATACTGCTGGATGTCTCCCATCATTCTGAGTGCGAATTCAGTAGAGAAGATACAAGTATTTTGTCCCTGGTCTTCTTTTAAAATATCTGCCTGCACCGTTCCGCGAACTGTCTGGAGCGTCATTTCCTTCACTTGCGCAAACTCTTCGTCATTCAGCTTGCGGCCGAGCTCTTGTTCTTTCTTTTCTACCTGTTGTTCAATTGCTGTGTTCATGAACATTGCCAGGATGATCGGTGCCGGTCCGTTGATTGTCATCGACACGGATGTTGATGGATGGCAAAGGTCAAATCCTGCATAAAGCTTTTTCATGTCATCAAGTGAACAAACGCTGACACCACTTTCGCCGACCTTACCGTAAATATCTGGACGGTAATCAGGATCCTCACCGTATAAAGTCACGGAATCAAATGCTGTACTTAGACGTTTTGCTGAATCATCCTTTGAAAGGTAATGGAAGCGGCGGTTCGTCCGTTCAGGTGTACCTTCACCAGCGAACTGGCGCTTTGGATCCTCACCTTCGCGTTTGAACGGGAATACGCCCGCTGTATACGGGAAGCTTCCTGGTACGTTCTCAAGGTATACCCAGCGCAAAATCTCGCCGTAATCCTTGTACTTTGGCAATGCCACTTTAGGGATGCTCAAACCTGACAGGCTCTTCGTCCTTAGCTCAGTGACGATTTCCTTATCGCGAATCTTTGTCACGAACTGGTCAGCGCTGTACTTTTCCTTTAACGCCTCCCAGTTTTCAATGATATATTTTGATTCTGGCGTCAGCTTTTTCTCCGCTTCTTCCTTCAGCATCTGTAGAGAAGATAGCACTTTGCTGTTACTTCCACTTTCTTTTACCGCCTCGATTGTACCTTCAATCTGGAACAGTCTGCGCGCAAGTTCTGCCTGCTCTGCAGCATGCTTATGATAACCGCGAACCGTCTCGGAAATCTCACGCAGGTAATAACGGCGGTCATTGGGGATGATGACATTCTGTTTTTCAACTACTGCATTTGTAGAGAAAGGTGTCGTCCAATCGGTCCCTGCTTTTTCATTGATCTTATTGACTAATGCCGCAAATAGAGCGTTCGTCCCCGGGTCATTGAACTGGCTGGCGATTGTGCCATACACAGGCATCTGGTCCAGCTCTTTTTCCCAAAGAAGGTGGCTGCGCTGATACTGCTTCTGCACCTGGCGCTTAGCGTCCTCAGACCCTTTGCGCTCAAATTTATTGATGACAATCAAATCCGCATAATCAATCATGTCAATTTTTTCAAGCTGTGATGGTGCTCCAAATTCGCTCGTCATCACGTACATCGAAACATCGCACACATCGGTGATCCCGGCATTGCCCTGTCCGATCCCGCTCGTTTCGACGATGACCAGGTCAAAGCCCGCTGCTTTTACCACGTCGATTGCATCCTTAATTGCCAGCGATAATTCTGACCTGGATTGTCTTGTCGCTAGGCTTCGCATGTAAACGCGTGGAGAGAAGATCGCGTTCATCCGGATACGGTCACCTAGAAGCGCGCCGCCCGTTTTCTGTTTAGTAGGGTCGACTGATAAAATCGCTACCCGCTTTTCAGGGATTTCATTGATGAATCTTCTGATCAATTCATCCGTCAAAGAGCTTTTTCCTGCTCCGCCTGTACCTGTGATACCCACGACAGGAACGGATTTTGTCATTGTCTTTACTTTTTCCATCAATGTTTCAACAGCTGCTGCTGTTTCTTTTTCTGAACCGACATGCTGCTCGGCAAGCGTAATCAGCTTGGCAACTGCATTCGGGTCTCCAGCCTCAAGCTTCTCGATCTCCTCAACGCCTTCTGGAGTGACGGTCGGGAAATCACATTCCTTGACCATTTGCTCAATCATGCCGTTAAGGCCATACTTCCTGCCGTCTTCCGGAGAAAAAATCCTCGCAATTCCGTATTCCTGAAGCTCTTTTATTTCCCGAGGAATGATGACACCGCCGCCACCGCCGTAAATGCGGATATGGGAAGCGCCCTTTTCCTTTAAAAGATCATACATATACTTAAAATACTCAACGTGTCCGCCCTGATAGGATGAAATCGCAATTCCCTGTGCATCCTCCTGGATAGCGGCATTGACAACCTCCTCAACGGAGCGGTTATGCCCAAGGTGGATGACCTCGCCACCCATTGCCTGGATAATCCTGCGCATGATATTGATTGAGGCATCATGGCCGTCAAACAAGCTTGAAGCTGTCACAAAGCGAATATGGTTCTTTGGCTTATATGTTTCCTGCATACTCATTTTGTTCCCCCTGTTCCTAATTTCATTTCCTACCCCTTGATCCCCTTAAAAAGCAATTCTGTCTGAAGCTCCGTATACTCTTCGAGTGTATACAGTTTTTGCAGCGCCCAGCGACGGAATCCCCACATCTGCCCCTGGACGAAAATATCATGGGCAATGATTTTGACGTGCTTCTCATCCAGGTCAAGCTCGCCATTTTCGACGCAGCGCTGGATGACTTCCTCAAACATCCCCACCATTTCAATCTCTTTTTTCAGTACGTAAGGAAGGGCATCCTTTGTCAGCGACTTTACCTCCTGATACATAACAAGCACTTCGTCCTGAAGGTCGTCCATGACCTTGAAGTAATTCGCAATCCCTACCTTCAGGCTCTCAAGCGTACCCTGATCGGTGTTGAGATTTTCTTGAAGGCGATTGCGAACCTCGTCATAAATGCTGTCACAGACAAGATACAGAACATCTTCTTTCGTTCGGATATATTCATAAAGGGTGCCGATGCTAAAGCCTGAAGCCCGGGCAATCTCTCTGGTCGTCGTGCGGTGGAAGCCCTTCTGCTTGAAAAGGGTAACGGCCCCTTTAATCATCTGGTCGCGCCTTTTTTTTCACAAGTCGCTCATCTTTTACCGACGCCTGCACTTCTCGCTTTTTCATCAACATCTACCCGCCTTGTTATTTCGTCAGCATCCTGGAAATGACAAGACGCTGGATTTCCTGTGTTCCTTCATAGATTTGCGTGATTTTCGCGTCGCGCATGAAGCGTTCAACCGGATAATCCTTCGTGTATCCGTAGCCGCCGAATACCTGTACAGCTTCAGTCGTGACCTTCATTGCCGTGTCGCCGGCGAACAATTTGGACATTGCAGATTCCTTGCCGTAAGGAAGCCCTTCCGATTCAAGCCATGCAGCCTGATAGGTTAAAAGTCTAGAAGCTTCAACAGAAGTAGCCATGTCTGCAAGCTTGAAGCCGATTCCCTGATTCGCCGCGATTGGCTTGCCGAATTGCTGACGTTCTTTCGCATAATCGACTGCTGCATCAAGCGCGCCTTGTGCGATTCCCACCGCCTGGGCAGCGATACCATTGCGGCCGCCATCGAGTGTCATCATCGCGATTTTGAAGCCTTCGCCAACTTCACCAAGGATATTTTCCTTTGGCACACGGCAATCTTCAAAAATGATTTCCGTTGTTGGAGATGAACGGATGCCGAGCTTTTTCTCCTTCTTGCCGACGGAGAATCCTGCAAAGTCGCTTTCGACGATGAACGCAGTTGTTCCTTTATGCTTGCTCGTTGGGTCGGTCAACGCAAACACTACATAAATATCCGCAACGCCGCCGTTTGTAATAAAGATTTTAGAGCCGTTCAGTACATAATGATCGCCATCTTCTTTAGCGGTCGTCCTCATTGCACCTGCATCCGAACCGCTGCCCGGCTCAGTCAGGCCGTATGCGCCGATACTTTTTCCTTCAGCCATCGGGCGCAAGTATTTTTGCTTTTGCTCCTCGTTTCCGAACTTGAAGATCGGCCAGCCAGCAAGTGATGTGTGTGCTGAAAGCATAACGCCGGTGGATGCACAAACACGGGACAGCTCTTCAACTGCGATGCAATATGCCAGATAGTCAGAGCCAATTCCGCCATACTCTTCAGTCCATGGAATACCAGTTAGTCCAAGCTCCGCCATTTTGTCAAAAATCTCACGGTCAAAGCGTTCCTCTTCATCACGCTCAGCAGCAGTGGGAGCCACTTCATTTCTCGCAAAATCTCGGACCATTTTTCGAATCATTTCATGTTCTTCGGATAATCGAAAATTCATTTTTGTTTCCTCCGTTACTGTTTATTTGAATTGAGTTATCTGCTGTTTCGGGAGTCTATTGACTCTATTTCGTGATCCAACCTGGTTATATATCAAATTTTTATGACAGCTCTTTTGCTTTCACACGCAAACCTGTCACAATTACGAGCTTTTCTTGACAGCTTTTCTACTTCCACTGCCTAACCTGTCACGATTTCGCGCTTTTCTTGACAGCTTTTCTACTTCCACTGCCTAACCTGTCACGATTTCGCGCTTTTCTTGACAACTTTCCGGCTTCCACTGCCTAATCTGTCACAATTACGAGCTTTTCTTGACAGCTTTCCGGCTTTCACTGTCTAACCTGTCACGATTTCGCGCTTTTCTTGACAGCTTTCCGGCTTCCACACCCCAACCTGTCACAATTACGAGCTTTTCTTGACAGCTTTCCGGCTTTCACTGTCTAACCTGTCACGATTTCGCGCTTTTCTTGACAACTTTCCGGCTTCCACTGCCTAATCTGTCACAATTACGAGCTTTTCTTGACAGCTTTCCGGCTTTCACTGTCTAACCTGTCATAATTCCGGGCTTTTCCTGACAGCTTTTCGCCTTTCACTGTCTAACCTGTCATAATTACCGGGGTTTCTTGACAACTTTCCGGCTTCCACTGTCTAACCTGTCACGATTTCGCGCTTTTCTTGACAGCTTTCCGGCTTCCACACCCCAACCTGTCACGATTTCGCGCTTTTCTTGACAGCTTTCCGGCTTCCACTGTCTAACCTGTCACGATTTCGCGCTTTTCTTGACAACTTTCCGCCTTCCACTGCCTAACCTGTCATAATTCCGGGCTTTTCCTGACAGCTTTTCTACTTCCACTGCCTAACCTGTCACGATTCCGCGCTTTTCTTGACAGCTTTCCGCCTTCCACTGCCTAACCTGTCACGATTTCGCGCTTTTCTTGACAGCTTTCCGCCTTCCACTGCCTAATCTGTCATAATTCCGGGCTTTTCCTGACAGCTTTTCGCCTTTCACTGTCTAACCTGTCATAATTACCGGGTTTTCTTGACAGCTTTCCGGCTTCCTCAGCCAAACCTGTCATAATACCAGCAGCTTACAATTGCTTACTAATAACAATCTTCTGTATCTCGCTTGTGCCTTCGTAAATTTCGGTTACTTTGGCGTCGCGGAAGTAGCGTTCGACTGGGTAGTCTTTTGTATAACCGTAACCGCCGAATACCTGGATGGCTTCGGTTGTGACTTCTACTGCTGTGCGTGATGTGAAAAGTTTTGCCATCGAGGCTTCGATTCCGCACTTTTGTCCTTCTGAGCGCAGCTGGGCAGCGCGATAGATTAATAGTTTTGCAGCTTCGACGGATGTTGCCATGTCAGCGAGCTTGAAGCCGACTCCTTGCTGGGCAGCAATTGGCTTGCCGAACTGGACTCTTTCTTTTGCATAATCAGTCGCCGCTTCCAAAGCAGCTTCTGCAATCCCAAGTGCCTGAGCGGCAATACCGATGCGTCCGGAGTCAAGGTTGCTCATCGCAATTTTGAACCCTTCGCCTTCCTGGCCAAGCAGGTTTTCTTCTGGCACCTTCATGTCTTCAAATGTCAGCTGGACCGTGCGAGAGCCGTAAAGTCCCATTTTGTGCTCATCCTTGCCGACGATGAAGCCCGGTGTGTCTTTTTCGACGATAAAAGCGGAAACGCCTTTCGTACCAGCTTCAGGATTAGTAGAAGCAAAAACAATATACACATCTGCTTCGCCGCCGTTCGTGATGAACACCTTCGAGCCGTTCAACACATAATGTCCATCTTTCTTGGCCGCCCGCGTTTTCAGGCTTGCAGCATCCGATCCGGCACTTGGTTCTGTCAGACAAAATGCGCCGAGATATTCGCCTGCAGCCAGCTTAGGCACATATTTCTTCTTTTGCTCTTCTGTACCAAAATACAAGATCGGGTTCGTCCCGACTGAAGTATGGACAGACAGGATGACACCAACCGTAGCGCTGACCTTGGAGATTTCATGGATCGCGATGATGTAGGAAATGAAATCCATTTCCGATCCTCCATACTCTTCAGGAACCGGGATTCCCATCAGGCCAAGCTCGCCCATCTTCTTTAAAATCTCTCTCGGGAACTCGCCATCTTCCATTTTTTCAACAAAAGGAGCGATTTCGGTTTGTGCAAAATCTCGCACCATTTTGCGCATCATTTCCTGCTCTTCTGTAAATCTCAGATTCATTTTTAACCCTCCCCACGTCCAGACAAAATCTATGTACGGACGGATAAATTATTACTCGTAAATGTAGAAACCGCGGCCTGATTTTTTGCCTAACCAGCCTGCTTTTACATATTTTCTTAACAGTGGGCAAGGGCGGTATTTGTCATCGCCAAAGCCTTCGTGGAGCGTTTCCATGATGTAGAGGCAAGTATCAAGGCCGATGAAATCCGCAAGGGTCAGCGGTCCCATTGGGTGGTTCATGCCGAGCTTCATGACGTCGTCGATCGCTTCCTTCGTCGCTACTCCCTCGTACAATGTATAGATTGCTTCATTGATCATCGGCATCAGGATGCGGTTTGAAACGAAGCCAGGGAAGTCATTCACTTCGACAGGGACTTTTTCCAATGTCTTGGTGATGTCTTCAATGGTTTGATAAACTTCATCAGCCGTCGCGAGCCCGCGGATGATTTCAACGAGCTTCATTACCGGCACCGGATTCATGAAGTGCATGCCGATGACTTTTTCCGGTCGCTTTGTCGCTGCAGCGATTTCGGTGATTGGTAAAGATGATGTATTGGAAGCAAGAATGGTGTGTTCAGGTGCAATTTCATCAAGCTGGGCAAAGATTTTCGCCTTGATGTCCATGTTTTCAACAGCTGCCTCGATGACGAGGTCAACCTTTGCAGCATCCTGCAGGTCACTTGAAGATGTAATTCTTCCGACAATCACATCAAGCTGTTCTGCTGTCATTCGCCCTTTGTCTACCTGGCGGTCAAGGTTCTTTTTGATGCCGGAAAGTCCGCGTGCCACAAATTCCGGCTTCAGGTCGTTCAAAAACACATCGTATCCTGCCTGCGCGCATACCTGGGCAATACCGGAACCCATTTGTCCTGCGCCAATTACCATAATTGTTTTTACACTCATCGTTTCTCCTCCTATAAAAAGTTCTCGTCAATGGAGGGCAGCTCTTGCATGTGCCCTCTTCTCTTTTCCTTATTGCTTAGGAACCTCGATCATCACTGCGTCACCCTGGCCGCCGCCCGAGCAGATCGCCGCAATGCCGACCCCGCCGCCGCGGCGCTTCAGTTCATGCATCAAAGTAAGAATGATGCGTGCCCCACTGGCTCCGATAGGATGACCAAGGGCAACCGCACCGCCGTTTACATTGATCTTCTCTGGATCAAGGTTCGCAATGCGTCCACTCGTCAACGCGACTGCAGCAAAAGCTTCGTTGATTTCAAATAGATCGATTTCCTCAAGCGACTTGCCAGTTTTTTTCAACAATTCGTTAATGACAATTCCAGGTGTCTTCGGGAAGTCCTTCGCTTCTGTTGCGATGGCCGCGTGCCCAAGGATGACTGCCTGCGGTGTCCTGCCTTCACGCTGTGCACGCTCTTCGCTCATCAGCACGAGGGCCGCCGCGCCGTCATTGATGCCTGGTGCGTTACCGGCAGTAATCGTGCCGTCCGAGTTGAACACTGGGCCTAACTTAGCTAGTTTTTCAACTGATGTATCCTTCCTTGGTGCTTCATCATGCTGAACCAAAATTGGATCGCCCTTCCGCTGCGGCACTTCAACAGGTACGATTTCTTCTGCTAGCTTGCCTGACTCAATCGCTTCAATCGCCTTCTGGTGGCTGCGATATGACCATTCATCCTGTTCCTCGCGGCTGATTTCATATTCTTTCGCTACTTCATTTCCGTAAGTGCCCATATGGACTCCCTTGAAACTGCAAGTCAATCCGTCATGGATCATCAAGTCCCTCACCTGTCCGTCGGCCATGCTGAAGCCCCAGCGTGCTTTCGGAAGAATATAAGGCGCGTTGCTCATTGACTCCATTCCGCCGGCAACGATGACTTCCTCGTCTCCCGCGCGGATGATCTGGTCTCCAAGCGTCAAGCTGCGCATGCCTGATGCACAAACCTTATTGATTGTTTCCGTTTTTACTTCCCACGGGATTCCTGCTTCTCTTGCAGCCTGGCGTGAAGGGAGCTGTCCCTGGCCTCCCTGCAATACTGTGCCAAGAATGACCTCGCCGATTTCTTCAGGCTTAACGTCGGCACGCGCCATCGCTTCTTTTACCGCGATTCCGCCTAGCTGGCTCGCCGTGAATCCGCTCAAAGCTCCCCCCAAGCTTTCCAAATGGTGTTCTAGCTCCTGCTAAAATGACTGTCTTTCCCATTGCCATCTCTCCCTTTCCATCTATTCTTTTTTGAAAATGTAAAATCAATTTTGTTTCGAGCGGCTACGAGTGACTGAACGCTCGCTCGAAACCGGTCCAAAAAAATTTGCGTATTCTTGTTTATGTGAGGTTCTAAGGTGGATTCTTGCCGAAGAATAATGTAAGCGCTTTATCATATTATTCATTTTACTTTAAAAATAGTAGAAATTGAAACACTTTGCTAAAAATTCTGTCTTATGTCGAATTTTTACCTGTGAGTCAACTTCTACTATTTAAGTTTTAAGGATTAATCTGCATTAAGAAACAAGCGGTTTGATTTCACCGAAAACGGATTTTTCAAGTAGTTCGGCAACGTCTAAGGTGTCGACGTTTTCTTCTACTTCCTTCGCTTTCGTTCCGTCAGATAGCATTGTCAGACAGTATGGGCATCCGGAACTGATGACGGATGGGTTCACTGCAAGTGCCTGTTCTGTACGGGATACATTGATTCTGTGTCCTGTTTCCTCTTCCATCCACATCAAGCCGCCACCAGCGCCACAGCACATGGCTGTATCACGGCTGCGCTCCATTTCCTTAAGGTCCACACCTGGAATCGCCTTGAGGATATCACGCGGTGCGTCATACACTTCGTTATAACGTCCAAGGTAGCAGGAATCGTGGAAAGTGATTGTTTCGTTCACTGCATGCTTTGGAGTCAGCCTTCCTTCTTTCACAAGTTGTGCAAGAAGCTCGGTATGGTGGTAAACCTCACCTTCAAAGCCGAAATCAGGATACTCATTCTTAAAGATATTGTATGCGTGAGGGTCGATCGTCACGATCTTCTTCACTTCATTTTTCTCGAACTCTTCGATATTCTTTGTCGCAAGTTCCTGGAACAAGAACTCGTTGCCCAGGCGGCGTGGTGTATCACCGGAGTTCTTTTCTTTGTTTCCAAGGATGGCGAACTTGACGCCTGCTTCGTTCAATAGCTTAGCGAAAGAAAGAGCGATCTTCTGACTGCGGTTATCGAATGAACCCATCGCGCCAACCCAGAATAAGTATTCAAATTCTTCGTCTGCCTTTTTCATTTCTTTTACCGTAGGAATGACAACATCGTCGCGAAGCTCGCGCCAGTTTTCCTTTTCCTTGCGGTTCAAGCCCCAAGGATTGCCCTGGCGCTCGATATTGGTCATCGCGCGCTGTGCATCGGCGTCCATCTTCCCTTCAGTCAAAACAAGATAACGGCGAAGGTCGATGATTTTGTCAACGTGTTCGTTCATAACCGGACATTGATCTTCACAGTTACGGCAAGTTGTACAAGCCCAGATCTCTTCCTCTGTGATGACATCGCCGATCATGCTCGGGCTGTATGCGAGCCCTGCTGCAGCTTCATTCGCACCCTGGCCGGCAGCCGCTAATGCGAGTTGGTTGCCTTTAGTATTTGAAAAAGCAAAAGTCGGAACCCAAGGCTGCTTGGAAGTGACTGCTGCACCGTGAAGAGTCAAATGGTCACGCAGCTTTACGATCAGGTCCATTGGTGACAGCATTTTTCCAGTGCCTGTTGCCGGACACATATTCGTACAGCGTCCACATTCAACACAAGCATAAAAATCGATCATTTGTTCATAATTGAAATCGGTGATTTTACCTGCACCGAATGTTTCCTGAGTTTCATCTTCAAAATCAATTTTTGTAATTTTTCCCGGAGAATCAACCCTTGTTAAATAAACATTGGCTGGTCCAGCAATCAAGTGAGCATGCTTGGATTGCGGCACGTACACCAGGAACGCAAGCAGGAACAAGAGGTGAATCCACCATGAGATATAGAAAATCGTGATGGCAGCTGCCTCAGGAATTCCACTGAATGTTGCTGCAATAAGAGATGCAACCGGTTCAGTCCATGTTCCTTCATGGCCATGCCAGATCATGCCCATTCCGTTGCCGAGCAAAACAGAAAGCATTAATCCGCCGATGAATAGTAGAACTAGACCATTTTTAAAGCCGCGCTTCAGACGGACAAGCTTTTCAACATAACGGCGGTAAAAAGCCCACACTACCGCTACAAGAATTGTAAGCGTAACAAGCTCCTGAAAAAATGTGAAACCAGGATATAAAGGGCCTAATGGCAAATGTGAGCCAGGCTTGATTCCCTTCCAGATAAAATCAATTGCCCCAAATTGGACAAGAAGAAATCCATAGAAAAACATAACGTGGATCGCACCGCTTTTCTTGTCCTTCAAAAGCCTTTTCTGGCCAAATACATGGACAAGGATTCTTCTCCAGCGATCCTTGATATCATCATCAAACTCTGATTTCTTGCCGAGCTTAATGTACTCGATTCTCGTCTTTACCACGTACACAAACAAGCTGACAGCGTAAGCGGTTACAAGCAAGAACGCGATAAGATTAATCCATAGCAGACCGTTCATAAAAATCATTTACCCCTTTCGATGCTGATTTTTGGATGAAAATTTTTAACCAAACAAATTTTCTGAATATACCTTTAACTACATTATATAATGAATGAGCATTCAGTCAACTCATTTCCTTTCATTTCTGAAAATTGTTTACACTTCCTCTTTTACAGGAACTTAACATATATGAAGCAATTTCGGCAAAAATAATATGAAAAGCGGAAGCGCCTTGGTCAGCCTCGACAAGCGCTGGAGGGTCGACCGGTGAAGTCGTTCTTTGACTTCACCTGAGCGGACCGAAACTGAAATGTATAGCCGACTGTTCAGAAACGCAGAAAACTGGAGACTCCGACAAAGAAGCGCTTTTTGCTTCTGCCGGCGGAGTTGAAATTTCGGAGTTTCTAGGAGGCGGCACTAGACTAGCGTCTCGAGGAGTTAGGAGCCGCAGCTAGACATGCGACTAGGGGCTAGGCGCTGGAGCCGGACACTGATCGAGGTGAATCCAGCTATGCTTTAATTTACTTTTCAAGGGAGCCGAATTGCTATGGATTTTGGATGGATTTTGATTGCAATAATAGCAGGACTTGTCCTCTGGCTCTATGCAGACTTCATGCTCGGCAGGAAAAAACATCTGGCAAATGCCCAAACGAATAGGCTGCCAGTTAGGAAAAGCAACCTTGCCATTTTTGCAGAAGGTCCTAAATTGTTTGATGACCTTTTTTCGGAAATAAAAAATGCAAAGCAGCACATTCATATTTTGTTTTACATCGTGCAAGATGATAAAATCAGCCAGGAATTTCTCACTATTGTAAAAGAAAAAGTTAAATCTGGTGTCGAGGTGCGGCTAATGGTCGACTGGGTGGGCAACGGGCTGAAACGCAAGACAATCAACTCGTTGAAGGCTGCCGGAGTGGAATTCGCCTATTCCCAAATGCCCAAATTGCCTTTCCTGTTTTATTCTTCACAGGTGCGGAACCACCGCAAGATCACTGTCATTGATGGGGAAATCGCTTATCTCGGCGGCTTCAATATCGGTAAAGAATATAATAATCAAGATCCCAAACTGTCTCCATGGCGTGATTATCATTTAAAAATAACAGGTGAAGGTGTCAGTGATTTGCAGTCTGAGTTCCTTGAGGATTGGCACGCAGCTGCAAAAGTCAATTTATTGCAAAATATAGCCTACTTCCCTTCTCTAGAAAAAGGAGCAATACGGCACCAGATCGTTCCTACTGAAGGCATCCTGCTCGAGGAAATGATGTCAGACCTGATCAGCAATGCAAAGACCTCTATTTTTATCGGTTCACCGTATTTCATCCCGAGTAAAAGGGTATTCAATTTATTAAGGGATGCGATCACAAGAGGTGTTTCAGTTACGGTTCTTGTTCCTCTCATTTCCGACCATGCCCTTGTAAAAGAAGCATCATTCCCATACCTGAGGACTTTGATCAAAGATGGAGCCGAAATTTACCAGTATTTAAATGGATTTTACCATGCAAAGATTCTGCTTGTGGATGATCAGGTTTGTGATGTTGGTACGGCCAATTTTGATAAAAGAAGCATGTTCTTGAATTATGAATTAAACTGCCTGATTTATGATAGTGAATTTATCGAAAAGATTAAAAGGATTTTGACAGAAGACATCCTGAATTCACGGAAGGCTGCATTGGATGATTTCAACCGTGGGACCCTGAAGGAAAAAGCAGCAAGTACAATATCCTACTTTTTGTAAAAGAACTGGTCATCATCAAGGCATTGAAGGAGTGTACCTATGATTATTCGGTTGGGTTATGTATCCACCGCCATCAGCCTTTGGGATGCATCCCCCTCCAAGGCCCTTACATTTGCTCGTTATGGTCAGCTGCCAAAGGAAGAACGTCATGAAAAGCTGCTTTCCGTAACCTATCAGAACCTGGTGAACACAGAAAGAATGATACACTACAATATCGCCCATGATATTCCCTTGTATCGCTTCTCCAGCTCGATTGCGCCTCTGGCTACACATCCGGAGGTCAAGTGGGACTATGTCACGCCATTCCGTGAAAAATGGCAGGAGATTGGCGCACTGGTGAAAAAGCATGGGTTGCGGACAAGCTTTCATCCAAATCAGTTTACCTTGTTCACCTCTCCAAGGGAGGAAGTAACCTCCAATGCGATTCTTGATATGGAATACCATTATGGGATGCTTGAAGCAATGGGACTGGAGAACGAAGCGATCATCAACATCCATATTGGCGGAGCATATGGAAACAAGGAAGAGACCATTTTGCGCTTCCATGAAAACTTCGCCAAACTGCCAGCCCATATCAAAAAAATCACCACGCTTGAAAATGATGATAAAACTTACAATGCGGAAGAAACACTGGCAGCATGCCTGAAAGAGGACGTGCCATTTATGTTCGATTATCATCACCATATGGCGAATCTTTATGACGGGGCTTTGGAAGAATTGCTACCAGCAGGCTTTGGTACCTGGGAACGGACTGGTTTGAAACCTAAGATTCATATCTCCTCCCCCTAAATCGGAAAAAGCATATCGATCCCACGCAGATTATGTTGATTCAGAATTCATCCTGCCACTGATTGATATCCTCCGCGGCATCGGCCAGGACGTCGACTTCATGATCGAAGCAAAAGAGAAGGACAAAGCAGCTCTCAAGCTGGTCGAAGATTTGGCTAAAATCCGCGGAGTGAAACGGATTGGCGGGTCTGTTTTAGAGTGGAAGAAATAAACTAGCATGCTTTTTATGAAAATTTAGATGAAAAAATTTGATTTAAGCCTGGGAACTAATTATTATAGCGAAAATCTTGATTTAATAGCGAAAAAATCTTTTTTTATAGCGAAATTTTTAATTTTATAGCGAAAATAGCCTTTTTATAGCGAAATTCTAATTTTTATAGCGAATTGGAAATTCCGCTTGTTTTTTTCCAATTTAAAAAAGACCCAGCCATCTTCGGCTGGGTCTCATCATTTTCGTGTTACATCTTCTCCGGAGCAGAAACCCCAATCAATTCTAGTGCATTCTTCAATGTGATCTGCGCTGTCTTGATCAGCGACAGGCGGTCCACTGTTCTTTCTTTGTTCTCCAGATCCAATACTTTCTCCGCGTTGTAGAAGCTGTGGAATACGGATGCCAGTTCGAAAATGTAGTTAGAGATTCGATGCGGCATGCGCTTTTGTGCTGCTTCGGCAACAGCCAGCGGGAATTCGCCTAGCTTTTTCAGCAAGTCGATCTCCTTCTCAGCCTGGATATGCTTGAAGTCTGCTTCAATGTCGAAAATCAACCCTTGCTCTGCAGCAGAACGAAGGATGCTGTTAATACGAGCGTGCGCATATTGTGCGTAGAATACTGGGTTTTCATTGGACTGGGATACAGCCAAATCAAGGTCGAAGTCCATATGAGTATCCGCGCTTCTCATTGCGAAGAAGTAACGAACTGCATCCAGACCAACTTCATCAATCAGGTCACGCATCGTAACAGCTTTCCCTGTACGCTTGCTCATCTTCATCTTTTCGCCGTCCTTATAAAGGTGGACGAGCTGGATGATTTCAACTTCAAGCGCATCGCGTCCGTATCCAAGTGCCTCGATCGCGGCCTTCATACGCGGGATATAACCGTGGTGATCCGCTCCCCAGATGTTGATCAGCTTTTCAAAGCCACGCTCAAGCTTGTCCTTATGGTAGGCAATGTCCGGAAGCAAATACGTATAAGAGCCGTCCTGTTTGATCAGCACGCGGTCCTTGTCATCGCCAAGCTCTGATGAACGGAACCATGTTGCCCCATCTTCTTCATAGATATGGCCATTCTCACGCAATGCATCAAGGGCCACGTCGATTTTACCATTTTGATATAGAGAGGTTTCTGAGTACCAAACATCGAACGGAACACGGAAGTTTTCTAGGTCCTGCTTCAGCTTTTCCATTTCATATTTCAAACCGTACTCACGGAAAGCATCGAAGCGCTCCTGGTCGGGAACATTCGCGTACTTGTCGCCGAATTCTTCAGCAAGCTTGTGCCCAATTCCAATGATGTCAGCACCATGGTAGCCGTCTTCAGGCATCGGCTTGTCCATGCCAAGCGCCTGGAAGTAACGTGCCTCAACAGAAAGAGCCAAATTGTTGATCTGGTTCCCAGCGTCGTTGATGTAATATTCACGGGATACATCGTACCCAGCTTTAGCTAGCACATTGCACAGTGAATCACCGACAGCCGCGCCGCGTGCATGGCCAAGGTGAAGGTCGCCTGTCGGGTTTGCAGAAACAAACTCGACCTGGATCTTCTCGCCATTACCTACATTTGATTCGCCATAATTGTCCCCAGCTTCAAGGATTGCCGGAATTAAATCCGTCAAATAGCTGTTATCCATGTAAAAGTTGATGAATCCAGGTCCGGCGATTTCTATTTTCTCAATGGATGCTTTGCTCTTATCAAAATTCTCGATCAGCAGCTCCGCAATTTGGCGAGGTGCTTTCTTCGCAACACGCGCAAGCTGCATCGCCATATTCGTAGAGTAATCCCCATGCGCTTTTTCCTTAGGCGTCTCTAAAATAACGGCCGGAATTTGCGCCTCCTCAGCTAGACCGGCTTTGAGGATCGCCTGCTTGATTTCTTCCTTCAGCTTCAATTGAACCTGTTCAACTATATTCATTTGCCTTCCTCCTTATAATTGATCGTCAAATGGTATGTACCTGCAGTCGCGCCCTGTATTGCCATATCATATAGCAAGTCCACATAGCCCTCCTGCTTTGTCTCGTTAAAATCAGTATCAAGCCGCTTCGTGAGTGCAGAAGTCTGCAGCAGCCCATATTGGGTCTGATAATTGCCCGGAGTTTTTTTATTCAGCAGAAAAAGAAGCCTCATCTTGATCGCACCGCTGCGCAAAATCAACACTTCGTCCCCTGATATTTTAACCGTCGTATGGACATCTCCTTCCTCCATCACTTCATCATATTGGAGGTATGAGCTGTTCGCCTTTTTATAGTATCGGTCAAAAGTGGTCAATTCAAAAGTTTCCTTCTCTTTGCCACTGTAAATCGCCGTTTTTACCGTCACTTTAACAGAAATCTGATCAGCGGGTTTACTAGACACCGTTAACACGCCCTTTTCTTGTCCAGCTTCAGCGCTTGGTCAACTTTGACAAAGTCGCCTGTGCTTTTCTATCTTCATTATAACTTTATAAGTATAAATATTCTCCTATGAAAGTGCAAGGAGCGCAGGAGGAATTGCGTTATGATTCAAAAGGGAAATTTAGGTATATATGTATAGGATTAGTCCCCCTCTAAATCGGGTATCAATTATTAAAACCTTTTAAGTACAAAATTTTAAACTTAAATTAATGTGTAGCTCCAGCGCCTAGCCCCTCGAGACGCTTGCCTAGCTTTGGCTCCTAACTCCTCGAGACGCTAGTCTAGTGTCGCCACCTAGAAACTCCGAAACTTCAGCTTCGCCGGCAGAAGCAAAAAGCGCTTCTTTGTCGGAGCCTCCAGTTTCTGCGTTTCTGGGCAGTCGGCTATACTTTTCGTTTTCGGTCCGCTCAGGTGAAGTCAAAGAACGACTTCACCGGTCGGCCCTCCAGTGCTTGTCGGGGCTGACCAAGGCGCTTGCGCTTTTCAATTTAAGGAGGTGGTCTACATGAAAATCGAAGTAAAATGCGAAGTAGAAAACTGCAAATATTGGGCAGAAGGCGATAAATGTGTTGCCGATTCCATCCTTGTTGTTGCGAATACTGGCAAACAAGCCGCCAATGAACGTGAAACCATTTGTGATACATTCGAAAAGATGTAATAACGGGAACTGGACAGAGTGGCTGTCCAGTTTTTTATTATTATCCGAGAAAACCTCAGTTTTTCCTGCAAAAGTAAGCTTGGATTCTGCGAAAGGATAAACCACCATAATTCAGCGATCTTCATGCATAATTGCTCGCACTTGAAAAAACACCCCCTTTTCAAAAAGGGAGTGTCTACTAATTTTATTTTACAAACCCAAGCAGCATTTCACGAATGATTTTGCTTGCTGTGTTGGCTGTCATTTCAGATGTATCGTAGATTGGCGCGACTTCAACAAGGTCTGCTCCAACTACGTTCACGCCAGAATTTGCGATTGCATGGATCGATGCAAGCAACTCTTTAGAAGTGATGCCTCCAGCGTCGACTGTTCCAGTTCCTGGTGCATGTGCAGGATCAAGTACGTCAATGTCGATCGTGACATATACCGGACGACCAGCAAGTGTCGGCAATACTTCCTTTAATGGCTCAAGCACTTCAAACTTGGAAATGTGCATGCCCACTTCCTTCGCCCACTGAAATTCTTCCTTCATTCCAGAACGGATTCCGAATGAATAAACATTTTTCGGGCCAATGTGCTCAGCAATCTTGCGAATTGGCGTTGAGTGTGACAATGGCTCGCCCTCATAGTTTTCACGCAGGTCTGTATGCGCGTCAAAGTGGATGATGGCAAGGTCTTCGTACTTTTTCGCGACTGCCTTCATGACCGGCCAGGATACCAGATGCTCGCCACCCATTCCAAGCGGGAATTTTTCCTCAGCCAAAAGCTTGTCTACGTATTCCTCAATCAAATCAAGGCTTTTCTGGGCATTACCGAATGGGAGCGGAATATCTCCTGCATCGAAATAGTTAAGATCAGCCATCTCGCGGTCAAGATACGGGCTGTATTCTTCAAGGCCGATCGATACCTCGCGGATGCGGGTCGGGCCGAAGCGTGAACCCGGTCGGTAGCTGACTGTCCAGTCCATTGGCATTCCGTAGAGGACAGCCTTGCTTTCGTTAAAGTTTGAATGGCTGCCGATAAACACATTGCCAGAATATGCTTCATCAAAACGCATTCCAAACACCTCTTTCAGTTGTTTTTTTACAGTAAAACGGCCCCCCCGGTTTAACCGGGAAGCCGAAATAAACATTGTGCTGAGTCTTGATTATTTTACAAGGTCGCCAACGAACTTTGGCAATACGAAAGCTGCTTTGTGAAGCTCTTTCGTGTAGTACTTTGTTTCGATTTCGTGGAAACGGTCTTCGCTCACTTCTAGTGGATCATGTTTCTTGGATCCAAGTGTGAATGCCCACATTCCGCTTGGATATGTTGGGATATTCGCAATATAAAGGCGTGTGATCGGGAAGATTTCCTTAACATCCTTCTGAACATTGCGGATAAGGTCAGCCTTGAACCAAGGGTTGTCAGACTGTGCAACAAAAATTCCGTCTTCCTTCAATGCTTTTGAAATTCCAGCGTAGAAGCCCTTTGTGAAAAGGTTTACTGCAGGACCGACTGGTTCAGTAGAGTCAACCATGATGACATCGTACTGGTTTTCGCTTTCTGCGATATGCATGAAGCCGTCGCCGACCTGGACATCTACACGTGGATCGTCCAGCTTGCCTGCGATTTCAGGCAGGTATTTTTTAGAATACTCGATTACCTTTCCATCGATATCAACAAGAGTCGCCTTTTTCACGCTAGGGTGCTTAAGCACTTCGCGGATCACTCCTCCGTCTCCGCCTCCAACAACTAGTACATGCTCAGGATTCGGGTGGGTGAACAATGGAATATGTGCAACCATCTCGTGGTAAACGAACTCATCTTTAACAGAAGTCATGACCATGTCGTCAAGCAGAAGCATATTGCCCCACTCTTCTGTTTCCACCATATCAAGCTTCTGGAATTCTGTCTGTTCTGTATGTAACGTCTTGTTCACTTTCATCGTGATACCAAAGTTTTCTGTCTGCTTTTCTGTAAACCAAAGACCCATTTTTATTCCTTCCTTTCGGCAAAAAAATTTCCGTTATGATGCGGCGAATTTCAAGTGTTGAACTCTTAAACGTCTTATCCAAAAGATTACATATATGTCCAGCTGCGGCTCCTAGCTCCTCGAGTCACTTCGGTCCGTCCGGTGAAGTCAAAGAACGACTTCTCCTGCCGGCCCTCCAGTGCTTGTCGGAGCTGAACAGTCGCCTCCGCATTTCTTTTTTATACTTCCCCAACATCACAAATACAAACATCAGAAAAAGTATAGTTGAATCTAGCAAAAATGCAAGCAAAATTTAATTAACTTTGATTCTATGTTTAAAAATTGCTGTTTTTTTTCATACTGATAATATCTATCTTTTTTTAGGAGGAAGCATTTATGGAGCTGATGACAGACCAGCGGTTTCGCAAGACGATGAAATATTTGCGTGCTTTGATTTTTTTCGGACTTGCAGGACTTGCTTTGGCGACTGTACTCTACTTTTCCCTGATCGGTTATGCGAAGCTCCAGGGTCCGCCTCCTCTGGCCGTGCCGCAATCGACCTTGTTTTTCTCCGATGATGGAACGGTGATCGGCGAAAGCCATTCCGGCCAAAAGCGCTATTGGGTGGCTCTCAAGGATATTTCGCCTCATTTGATTAATGCGACGATTTCTATAGAGGATAAGACCTTTTTTACCCATAATGGGTTTGATTATAAGCGGATTGCCGGTGCGGCGCTTGCTGACTTGAAGGCGATGGTCAAGGTTCAGGGTGCGAGCACGATCACTCAGCAATATGCAAGGAACCTTTATCTGGAACATGATAAGACATGGAAACGGAAGGCGACCGAGGCGCTTTACACTTTGCGCCTTGAGATGAATTATTCCAAGGACGAGATTCTCGAAGGCTATCTGAATACGATTTATTATGGCAATGGTGCATACGGCATCCAGGCAGCGAGTCGTTATTATTTTGGCAAGGACGCGAAGGAATTATCCCTGGCGGAAGCTTCCATGCTGGCCGGAATCCCGAAAGGACCAAGCATTTACTCACCTCTCGCTTCAATGGAAAAAGCAAAGCAGCGACAGCGCACCATTTTAAGTACGATGAAGACAAACGGTTATATTACCGAGCTTGCCGCACAAAGAGCAAGCATCGAAAAGCTGAAGCTAGTCGGAGAGCATCAGCATTCCAGGATTGGAGCGGCTCCATACTTCCAGGACGCTGTCCAGAATGCACTCCGCAATTCATTGAACTTTGATGATCGGACCATTTCCCTTGGGGGATTGAGGGTTTATACGACACTCGATCTTGAGCAACAGGAAATAGCCGAGAAGTCTATCGACAAAATGATTGCAGCTGATTCAGAAATCCAGACAGGATTTGTGGCAATGAATCCGAAGAATGGACATGTGGTTGCGCTTGTCGGCGGCAGGAAGTATGAGGAAAGTCCGTTCAACCGGGCTGTGCAGGCTGTCAGACAGCCTGGTTCGACAATGAAACCGATTCTGTATTATGCCGCACTTGAAAATGGTTTTACTCCATCGTCCACAATGAAAAGCCAGCTGACGACGTTCATGTTCGATGATGGACGTTCAGAGTATACACCGCATAATTTTAACAATAAATATGCTGAAGATGACATAACGATGGCGCAGGCTTTGGCCTTATCTGATAATGTATACGCCGTGAAAACCCATCTGTTCCTGGGAGAAGAAACCCTTGTGGAAACGGCGAAACGATTTGGAATCAAATCGGATATGGAAAAGGTTCCATCGCTAGCCCTTGGCACATCCGGTGTCAGGGTAATTGATATGGCCAATGCCTATAGTATTTTGGCAAATGGCGGTAAAAAAGTAGATCCTGTGCTGATCAAGAAGGTTGAGAATCATAAAGGTGAAGTGATATACGAATATAAGGCTGAAAAAGAAGAAGTTCTGAAACCGGAACTCGCCTCGGTGATGACCCATATGCTGACAGGCATTTTTGATAAAAAACTCAATGGCTATTCTTCTGTTACAGGAAGCACACTGATTAAAAAGATGACTCAGCCATACGCTGCTAAGTCTGGAACGACTGAAACAGACAGCTGGATGATCGGTTATACCCCTCAGCTCGTTTCCGCAGTATGGACAGGTTATGATAAAGGGAAGCCAATTGAGCTGACAGTGGAGAAATCCTATGCGAAGAATATCTGGCTCGATTTTATGGAAAAAGCACTTGATAATGAGCCTGTGAAAAAATTCAAGGCATCAAAAGGAACTGTCACCGTCTATGTTGACCCAGCCAATGGCAAGCTCGCTGCTGACGGATGCCCGGTTAAAAGGCTGACATTATTCGCTGCAGGTACAGAGCCTACTGAATACTGCACAGAACACCTAGATCATGAAGAGCATAAGGAAGAACAGCCTAAGAAGGAAAAGGAAAAAAAACCATGGTATAAGCGGATTTTCGGGTTGTAGACCATCCTATATACCATACGTTGTCAACAACAATTATCTCAGTATAGCAAGAAAAGCGTAAGCGCCTTGGTCAGCCCCGACAAGCGCTGGAGGACCTGACAGTGAAGTCGTTCTTAGACTTCATTGGCAGGACCGAAAACGAAATGTATAGCCGACTGCCCAGAAACGCAGAAACTGGAGACTCCGACAAAGAAGCGCTTTTTGCTTCTGCCGGCGGAGTTGAAGTTTCGGAGTTTCTAGGAGGCGACACTAGACTAGCGTCTCGAGGAGTTAAGAGCCAAAGCTAGACAAGCGTCTCGAGGGGCTAGGCGCTGAAGCTGGCCATTTCTCGAAGTGAAAAATTAAATTTACATTGTAAAAAGAAAAACCCCGGAAGCAAGCCTCCGGGGTTTTCCTCGTCCTAGCATAAAATGTGTTTTACGCTGATATCAGTTTACTTTTTTTATTGCATTTGAGCAAGCCAGATATTGTCACTTGCTGTTAACTGTCACAATTTAGACAAATTATTAGGAGAATTATCCAGATATATTAATTGGCTAGTAAGCCCGCTTTCAGCTTATCTTCAGAGCGTTCCCACATTCCCGGATCATGATTCTTCAGGAAATCAGCCAGGATCTGTTTTGATTTTTCATCCATATGGTCGACAATGATATGGCGCTTGATAGACTTATCAAGACGGTTCACATGCTCCGGCAGCGATTTGTACCCGCGGCGAATTTCACGGTTGACAGTCATTTCGCAGGCTGTGACACCTGCATAATAAGGTCCTTCTTCCTTCCTGTCAATTGTCACCCAGACAACCCAATATAACTTTGCATCAGGTACTTCATTCCGATCCGGAAGAAACTTAATCCCTTTCTCAACAGCACTGCGAGCGTGCATCGCACCAACTTCTACAGCAGCCTCCCCTGCTTCCACGTCAATGATGACCGGCGAGACATTATCAAGTGTCAGAACACCTTTACCGAAACCCTTATGGCCGTCCATCGGGTCATTTTTTATTATATTGAAGCCAATATTCTTGCCCTTTTTTTCTTCCATGTTGGAAACCTCCTTAAAATAAATCAGAAAAATAGATTGTATATTCCATCAGTCACAGCCGGAATCAAATAGTAGAAAATCGGCTGGATTGTATATTGATCAAGGGGTGTGATCACAAGGATCAAGAAAATGATCGATCCATACGCTTCATACTGGGTCATTTTCGCCCTGATGTCCGCTGGTGCCAGGTCCTCGATGATTCGGTAACCATCAAGCGGCGGGAACGGCAATAGGTTGAAGATGAACAGCATCGCATTCAGTCCGATAAAGATATTCAGGAAGTCCAGGAAAAACTCTGGAACCCCAGGCGCCAATCCTAGCATCACAAATATGTACCAGATAGCCATTGCCAGGAAGACTAGAATAAGATTACTTACTGGGCCGGCAACCGACACGAGCACTCCGGCAAGCTTTGGATTTTTGAACATGAAGCGATTGACCGGAACCGGTCTCGCCCAACCAAATCCTGCGATAAAAATTAAGATGGTTCCCAGCGGGTCCAGATGCTTGATCGGGTTCAGTGTCAATCGTCCCTGTCTCTGGGCGGTCGGGTCGCCAAACTTATACGCAACCCAGGCGTGCGCAAATTCATGGACAGCGAAAGCAATCATCAATGCGGCAGCCACATACGGAATTTCCTCTAACGAATAGGGTAAGCTCACATTCCATTCCCCTTTTTTGTCTTTTCTTTGTCTAGCTTCAGCGCCTAGCCCCTCGAGTCGCTTCGAACCGCCCAATGAAGTCAAAGAGCGACTTCACCGGTCGGTCCTCCAGCGCTTGTCGGGGCTGACCAAGGCGCTTACGCTTTTCTTAAAGTATAACCCATTCTCCTTCGAATGTGAAAAAGTGAATCTTCGACCAGACTTGCGAATTTTGATGAATTATGAAAAACTCAATTTAGATTTACATATCAACCATTTCAAGGAGGCAATACACATGCCATACGTAACAGTAAAAATGCTTGAAGGACGCACAGAGGATCAAAAGAAAGCATTGGTTGAAAAAGTAACAGACGCTGTCAGCGAGACAACTGGCGCACCTAAAGAAAAAGTCGTCATTTTCATCGAGGAAATGACGAAGAACCACTATGGTGTTGCAGGCAAGCGGTTGAGTGACGAGTAGGATGGACTAAAAGCTCAGAGGATTCTGGGCTTTTTCTCTTTATGTGCCCCGTTTTCTTTCTTACTCCCTCATCCGGGCACATATCTTCCTTTTTATGTGACCAGCTTTCCTTCTTACATAAAAAAACCGAGCACAAAACCCTAAATAGGTTCCATACTCGATTTCATGATTCAAATATCCTTATGCCAACAATTGCTTTGACTTATTTTTCAAGCTTCCAATATATGCATAAGCGTCGTCAATTTCTTCGTCTGTATACTTCTGGCTCTTCTTCACGGTCTGGATTTTTTCCCGGACCTCAGCTTCTGGCAAGTTATCAAAATACAAAACAGTGGAAACGAGTTCAAGGAATCTTGCATTCTGATCGTTGATGTCTGTCAGGCAGTCGCCAAGGCATGGCATCTCGACGCTGTTTTCACCGAGGAATTCCTGGCCTGCTTCTGTCAATGTGTAGCGGTACTGATAGTAGCCGCCCTTCTTTTCCTTCACTTCGTCCAGAAAACCCATATTGCAAAGTTCTTCCACTCTCAGTGTAAGTTCTTCGGAATACGGTCCGTAAAAGTGGAACTGGAATCGTTCCTGGAACGGGAATTCCATCTTTTTGGCGATATAGATCATTTTCTGAAGCTTTTTCCTGCCGATGACCTCTCCGGAAACTGAAATAGCTTGTATGATTTTAGCGTGGTCTTTTAGCAAAACGTGTCAACTCCTGTATCAAATGGTCCCATTGTCTAAGTTCAGCTCAAGAATCTGTGCAATCTGTTCAATCTCAGGGCGTGCTTTCTCCTTTTCCAGGAAATCGGAAGGATAATATAGTTTATGGTCTGTCCGTCTTTTACCGGAAATGGCGTCGACAATATCAGACTCTCGCGACAGCTCGCGGATTTCGCCGTTTTTCTTCAGCAGATGGATCGGAAGGCGTTCTTCCTCTTCACCTGGACGATAGAAATCGTAGGGCAGATCTGATGAGGAATCAACAACCAGGTAATATTCAGGATCCAATCCCGCCTGTTCAAATAACAGAGAAAGCTTCGCAAGCTTCTTGTATTCTTTAGCAGGATCAAACTCAACATATTTAAATAGATTGCGGTTATTAAAGCGGCGGCACAAATCGCTCAGGATTTCGTCCTCTTCTTCCTCCCATATCTGGAAATAGTAGAGGAATACGGCTTCATCTAACTTTAAATAGTCTTCGAGTGTCATGCGGTCTTCAAAAATTGAATAAAAATGATGCGGTTTATGTTTAAAGGTGTAGTTTTGCTCGTGAAGGTGTTTGGCACGGTGCAGGATTTTCGTCAGTATGACTTCCGCACTCCTTGTCACTGGATGGAAATAAACCTGCCAGTACATCTGATAGCGGCTCATTATGTAATCCTCTACAGCATGCATCCCGCTCTGCTTGATCACGACCTGATCCTCACGCGGACGCATCACACGCAAAATCCGTTCCATATCAAAATGTCCGTAGCTGACTCCGGTAAAATAGGCATCCCTTTGCAGGTAATCCATCCGGTCAGCGTCAATCTGGCTCGAAATCAGGCTGATGACAAGCTTGTTTTCATACGTTTTTTCAATAACCTCAGCGACCTTTTTCGGAAAATCTGGCGCGACTCTCGTCAGCACCTGGTTCACTTCGGTATCGCCCAGGATGATTTCCCTTGTAAAATCCTCATGGTCAAGGTCGAAAACCTTCTCGAACGAATGCGAGAACGGCCCATGGTCAAGATCGTGAAGCAAGGCTGCGCATAGTGATAAAAGGCGCTCCCCTTCGTTCCATTCAGGACGGGAAGCAAAGGCATTGTCGACAATCCGGCGCGTGATTTCGTAGACGCCCAGAGAATGGTTGAACCGGCTGTGTTCAGCTCCGTGGAAAGTCAGGTATGTTGTGCCGAGCTGCTTGATCCTTCTCAGGCGCTGGAACTCCTTCGTTCCAATCAAATCCCAGATTACCCGGTCACGGACATGGACATAGCGGTGTACTGGATCTTTGAAAACTTTTTCTTCAAATAGCTTTTCTTCCGAATATCCCATCGTTCCCCTTCTTCCTGATTAGCTTGTTTTTATTATAGCCTGTTTCGTTCGTCAATTCATCTTGATTTTCTGCATTTTTTTACAAAAATTGCATATTCATTTGCAGGGAATTTCCCTATTCCCTTTCATTCCTATATTCCTCGGGTCATAAACTAGTTTGCAAGTTTCTCTGATTAGAAAAGCGTAAGCGCCTTGGTCAGCCCCGACAAGCGCTAGAGGGCCGACCATTGAAGTCGCCCTTTGACTTCACCTGAGCGGACCGAAATCGAAAAGTATAGCCGACTGCCCAGAAACGCAGAAACTGGAGGCCCCGACAAAGAAGCGCTTTTTGCTTCTGCCGGCGGAGCTGAAGTTTCGGAGTTTCTAGGAGGCGACACTAGACTAGCGTCTCGAGGAGTTAGGAGCCAAAGCTAGACAAACGTCTCGAGGGGCTTGGCGCTGGAGCTGGACAATTCTCGAAGTGAAAAATTAATACTTTCTTATTCTAAAAAAAATCACCTCTAAACGGTTGTTTAGGGGTGAAGTTATATAGGCTATTAGTGCGGAGCCATTATATTAAAAATGAATTACTTAAGTTTCTTTTGGACTTTCTCCATAAGCTCTTCTTCTGTCAGTGCAGCAACTGGACGGTTATTGACGAACGCAAATGTTTTTTTCCTGCCTGGTCCGCAATAAGACTGGCAGCCGATGTCGACAGTCGCTTCAGGATCCATCTGTTTGAGCTTCGGAATCAATGTTTTAAGGTTTACGGCCTGACAATCGTCGCAAACACGGAATTCGTTTGCCATTTAGGACAACCCTTTCTATAAATACTGTCAAGCGCCAGCGTCAGCCTCTCAATCACAGCTATTCTCCCTGCGAAGATCAGAAATCCTGTACGCCTCTGCTTTTCGTTTTAGACTAAAGGGTATTTTACCTCTTATTAAAGATGAATGCAAGCTGTTGAACAGGTCCATGTGCTTATCTATTTAAATGAAAAACATGTATTTTGCGCAAAAAATCTACTATCCTTCCATTTTACAATGTATAAGCTTTCCAATTTCAGGACAAGATTGAACTATAAGTTTCAATAGTTAACCAAAGTAAAAGGGAGTTGAAGAAAATGAAGACACGCCAGGATGCCTGGACGGAAGAAAATGATTTATTGCTAGCTGAAACCGTGCTGCGACACGTAAGGGAAGGCAGCACCCAATTGAACGCATTTGAAGAGGTGGGCGACAAGCTCGACCGCACTTCTGCCGCTTGTGGATTCCGCTGGAACGCAGTCGTCAGGCATAACTATGAAAAAGCATTGCAGCTTGCCAAAAAGCAGAGAAAACAGAGACAGAGAATCCTAGGAAAAGATCAGGGCGGCAAGAAGAAGCTGCTTTACAATCCTCCGGTGCCAACGCTGGATGAAAGTTTGACAGGTTCGCTGCCAGCAGTGGAGCAGGAAGAATCTCAACCAACCTTTGACCTGTCCATGCTCGAACAGGACGACAAGCAAATTGACGCAGCACTCATGGCTGAAATGCAAGATTTGATGAACAAGAAGCAGGAACAGAAGGATTACTCTACTGAAGCAGCTGCCGAAGTGGCTGAAATCCCTGCCCAGGAGACGAAGACAGTTGTAACCCAGACGACACATACACCGCCGGTCCGCCACACGGTTCCGACTACCGGCATAACAATGGGACATGTGATCGCTTACCTGCAAAGCCTAAGTGGCTCATCGCTTCAGGTAGATATTTATAAGAGTGAGAATGAAAGATTGAAGCGCGAAATCAATAGTTTAAGGAAACAAAACGAAGAATTACAAGGAAAAATTAACAGGCTTGAAGAAAACACGAACACGATGCAGGAAGATTACGAAACACTTATGAAAATCATGAACCGTGCCCGAAAGCTCACCTTGTTTGAAGAAGATGAACGTTCGGCAACGAAGTTCAAGATGGACCGCAACGGCAATCTTGAAAAAGTAGCGGAATAGAAATCTAGTTGCTAAATAGATAGGGTAGATGGAGAAGGAGTTATGGCAACAGCCCCCTCTTAAGCTCTTATGAGACTTTTAAATTAGGAACTTGTAAATTTCAATTGTGAAAGGTCTCTGAAAAGAGCATAAAACAAGCCGGAAAACATGGGTTTTCCGGCTTGTATATTATTACTTGCTATTCCCGCGGCTCAAGGAATTTCTCATTTCGCTCAATGACCCGGCTGTAATAGTGATCGAACAGTTCAATCTCATAGCCATCAAGGTATCCTGATACCAGCTGATTGCTGTTGGCGCTGAGGAATTTTAAAAATCTCAGCATCACATCCTGAATCGTCATTTCGACACCAACTAGTTCGGAAAGCGAGGCCATGACTTCAGGCTGAACATCCGGATAAGTGAATTTTGTAAGTTCCCCTTTTTTAGAGCGATCATAAAACTCACGGATCAGTTCTGCTCTCTGACTTCCACTTCCAGTCACACAAAGATAGATTTGCACGGCTACCCCTTTTTTCAGGCGGCGCTGCGAGATTCCAGCAAATTTCTTGCCGTCAACGCTTAGATCATAGCTTCCCGGACAATAGGACGCAGAAATCTCCCTTGCTTCTATATCTTTATTGAAATCAGCAAACAATTCCTTAATCAATAACCACATCGCATCATATCCACGGTTGATGTCTATCCCCTTTTCCTTTTCAGGTAAAATAAGTGATAGATTCAGGACACCTTCATCAAGCACGACGGCAAGTCCCCCTGAATTGCGGACAATATATTGGTAGCCCTGCTCCTGAAGATGATTCAGTCCTTGCTGGAGATAGGGAAGCCTTGTATCCTGGATTCCAAGGACGACCGTGTCATGGTGCACCCACGCTCTCGCTGTGGCCGGCGACTGGCCTGTACCGACTGATTCGCATAAGGTATCATCCGTCCCGAACGACTGAAGAGCATGAAATTGTGCCCCGAGTGCCGACTGGTCGATCAATCTCCATGTATCCTGACGCAATAAATTGAGCGCCTCATCCATCGCGATTTCCTCTTTTCTTTCTGAATCTTTCCGTTGATATTATAGCATATGCAGAAAAGCGCAAGCGCCTTGGTCAGCCCCGACAAGCGCTGGAGGGCCTGACGGTGAAGTCGTTCTTTGACTTCATTGGCAGGACCGAAGCGACTCGAGGGGCTAGGCGCTGGAGCTGGACAAGAAAAGCGCAAGCGCCTTGGTCAGCCCCGACAAGCGCTGGAGGGCCTGACGGTGAAGTCGTTCTTTGACTTCATTGGCAGGACCGAAGCGACTCGAGGGGCTAGGCGCTGGAGCTGGACAAGAAAAGCGCAAGCGCCTTGGTCAGCCCCGACAAGCGCTGGAGGGCCTGACGGTGAAGTCGTTCTTTGACTTCATTGGCAGGACCGAAGCGACTCGAGGGGCTAGGCGCTGGAGCTGGACAAGAAAAGCGCAAGCGCCTTGGTCAGCCCCGACAAGCGCTGGAGGGCCTGACGGTGAAGTCGTTCTTTGACTTCATTGGCAGGACCGAAGCGACTCGAGGGGCTAGGCGCTGGAGCTGGACATTTCTCGAAGTGTAAATCTACATATTTTCATTAAGTAAAAATGCCGATCGAAAAAATCGACCGGCATGGTGGAATTTCTTATTTAGTAAGTGCCTGAGCTGCTGTAATCAACGCGAGCTTGTACACATCTTCTTCGCTGCAGCCGCGGGACAGGTCGTTTACTGGACGGTTCAAGCCCTGCAAAATCGGGCCAACTGCTTCAAATCCGCCTAGACGCTGGGCGATTTTATAGCCGATATTGCCTGCTTCAAGGCTTGGGAATACGAATACATTCGCATTGCCCATGATCACTGAATCCGGCGCTTTCTTTTCAGCAACAGATGGAACGAAGGCCGCGTCGAATTGGAACTCTCCGTCAACAATCATTAATGGGTCACGGAGCTTTGCTTCTTCGACTGCCTTAGAAACTCTTTCAGTCTCAGGAGAAACCGCAGATCCCTTCGTTGAGAAGCTGAGCATCGCCACTCGTGGCTCGACATCGAACATCCTCGCTGTCTTCGCGCTTTCAACTGCAATTTCCGCTAGGTCCTGGCTGTCGGGAGCGATGTTGATCGCACAGTCAGCGAACACATACTTCTCATCTTCACGCACCATGATGAAGACACCAGAAGTCTTGCGCACACCTTCCTTTGTCTTGATGATCTGCAAGGCAGGCCTTACCGTATCCGCAGTGGAGTGCGCTGCGCCGCTGACCAGCCCGTCTGCTTTGTTTGAGTACACAAGCATTGTACCGAAGTAGTTTTCATCAAGCAGTATTTTTCGCGCTTGCTCTTCGGTCGCTTTTCCTTTACGTCTTTCAACAAATGCAGCGACAAGTTCATCCATCATTGCAAAATTTGCAGGGTCGTAGATTTCAACCGCTTCAAGCGATACATCCATATTAGCTGCTTTCGCCTGGATCTGTTCAATATCGCCCACTAAAATTGGTGTTAAAACACCGTCTGCAGCCAGTCTGCCAGCCGCTGCTAAAATCCGTTCGTCGAGGCCTTCCGGAAACACGATCCGTAAATTTTGTCCGCTTAATTTGGCTTTTAAGCCTTCAAATAAATCACTCATGCTGACTCCTCCTTTTATCTATACCTCTAGCATACTTTACCAACACTAAAATTCAAGGATGTTACCGTTTACAACCATGAAGTCTTTTTATTGTAAATTTTCAAGCATGTTTACCTGCCTCTTTTACTATTTGCAATCTTTAACAAAATATCCTTTTTCCGCAAAGGCTAAACAATCATGGTTTTATTAACATGACGAATGGAGAAACTATGATATGATAATGGTATATTGATGATTTTTAGGAGTGATATAAATGAGTGAAGCAGCACAGACATTAGATGGCTGGTATTCCCTCCATGATTTCCGAACAGTGGATTGGACAACCTGGAAGATGCTTCCGGCAGAAGAACGCCAGGAGATTGTCCAGGAATTCCTCAGCCTAGTGGAAAAGTGGAACAAGACAGCGGCTGAGAAACAAGGGAGCCATGCACTATACACAATCGTTGGCCAAAAAGCAGACTTCATGATGATGATCCTTCGCCCAACTATGGAAGAATTGAATGAAATCGAAACAGAATTCAACAAGTCCAAGCTTGCTGAATACACGATTCCTGCTCATTCCTATGTTTCTGTTGTCGAGCTGAGCAACTACCTGCCAGCTGGCGAAGATCCATACCAAAATCCGCAAATCCTTGCACGCCTTTACCCTGAGCTTCCAAAAGCTAAGCATGTTTGCTTCTATCCAATGGACAAGCGCCGCCAGGGCGAAGACAACTGGTACATGCTTCCGATGGAAGACCGCCGTAACATGATGCGCAGCCATGGCATGATTGGCCGCCAGTATGCTGGCAAGGTTAAGCAAATCATCACTGGCTCTGTAGGCTTCGACGATTACGAGTGGGGTGTAACATTGTTCGCGGACGATGTCCTTCAATTCAAAAAGCTTGTATATGAAATGCGCTTTGACGAAGTCAGTGCCCGCTATGGTGAATTTGGTTCATTCTTCGTAGGGAACCTTTTAGAAGAAGACCGCGTACCTGCATACTTGAACGTTTAAAATTAATAATTTGAATCCCCAGGCTTTTGCCTGGGGATTTTTGTGTGTTGTTTTAGCCACGGAATATCCTGTTGAAAAGAGTGTTCTCTTAAAATGTTCGAGTCATAAAATCAAGCTTTTCTCATATGTATTGAATAGTGAGGATTCATTTTATTTGTACTCCCAACCTGTAAAGCTCAATTTCACCATTTACATAAATAAAGGTGAATTGAAGGAAGGAAAATATTTTAAGGAGGCTACACCATGACTGAATACAATAATCCGTATTATAACTACAGAACCTACCCGCAAATGTACCAACCGTACAGCGGCACAGAAGACCAGACAGCTGCGCAAGGAAAAATGGGGCAAATGGGACAGATGGCACAGATGGGGCAAATGGGGCAAGCTGGATTCCCGCAAGGCACCGCCTTCCCTGCCCAGTCAGGTGGTGCCATGCCAGGTGTTTCCGTGGCAGGTGCTGCTTTTCAAGGTGTCTCTCCCCAAGTCCCAGGAATGCTTCCAATTGAAGCATCGTATATAGAAAATATTCTTCGACTGAATAAAGGCAAACTTGCTACCGTCTACGCCACTTTTGAAAACAACACGGAATGGAACGCGAAAATTTTTCAGGGGATCGTTGAAGCAGCTGGAAGGGACCACTTGATTCTCAGTGATCCTCAGACAGGGAAAAGGGTTTTATTGCCAATGATTTACCTAGATTATGTCACATTTGATGAAGAAATTGAGTACGACTATCCATTCGGCGGCGGTGGCGGACTCACTGCTTATCCTCCTCGTTAATTTAACAACTTATCTACATGAAAACGGCTTCGGCCGTTTTTCTTATTCTCATTACCAGCAACTTTCAAAGAAAGGATAACTATATAGGATTTTCTCTATATCATGCTACAGCGCTTAGCCGCTCATACTTGTTGTTTTTCTCAGCCCTCAGAACCTTGACAACAATGAAGTTGATAAATAAACTTTATATACCTAATTTTTCTAATTATGAATCCGGGGGGAATAGTATGGTTTCAAATGACAGCAATATTAAACTCGTAGTGGCAGGCTTGCTTCTGGGTATCCTGATGGCAGCGATGGACAATACGATTGTCGCGACTGCAATGGGAACAATTGTCGCAGACCTAGGAGACTTCGACAAGTTTGTTTGGGTCACATCAGCCTATATGGTTACAGTGATGGCGGGTATGCCGATCTTCGGCAAGCTGTCAGACATGTATGGGAGGAAACGGTTTTACATATTTGGATTGCTTGTATTTTTATTAGGATCAGCACTTTGCGGGATTGCAGACTCGATGGTCCAATTGAGCATTTACCGGTCCATCCAGGGCATTGGCGGCGGAGCCTTGATGCCGATTGCCTTCACGATTGTATTTGATATTTTCCCGCCTGAAAAACGAGGAAAAATGACCGGTCTGCTTGGCGCCGTTTTCGGCACATCGAGCGTCCTTGGACCGCTGCTTGGTGCATACATCACTGACTGGTTCAGCTGGCACTGGGTATTTTATATCAATGTACCTATTGGGATCGTTTCGTTATTTTTCATTGTAAAGTATTATCATGAGTCTACTCAGCATTCCAAGCAAAAAATCGACTGGGCAGGTGCCTCCACACTAGTCGTGGCAGTAGTCAGCTTAATGTTTGCCCTTGAACTTGGCGGAAAAGAATACAGCTGGGATTCATTGCCGATTATTGGTTTGTTTGTAAGCTTTAGCCTGTTCTTTATAGTATTTATTTTTGCTGAAAGAAAAGCAGATGAGCCAATCATCTCTTTTTGGATGTTTAAACGGAGGCTGTTTGCGACATCGCAAGTTCTTGCATTCCTATATGGAGCGACGTTTATCATTCTCGCAGTCTATATTCCTATTTTCGTCCAGGCAGTTTACGGGGGTTCCGCGAAGGCGGCTGGATTAGTATTGACGCCGATGATGCTTGGTTCTGTTGCAGGCAGCGCTATTGGTGGTATTTTTCAGACAAAAACCAGCTATCGCAACCTTATGATTATTTCTGTTATATCCTACTTTACAGGGATGCTTCTGCTTAGCATGATGTCACCTGACACATCGAGATTGATTTTGACATTGTTCATGATATTGGTCGGATTTGGGGTGGGATTCTCTTTCTCGCTTCTCCCTACCGCTTCCATCCACAATCTTGACCCGCGTTACCGGGGGTCCGCAAATTCAACCAACTCATTCCTTCGCTCGCTTGGAATGACGCTTGGGATAACCATATTTGGCACCATCCAGAATAATGCATTTATGGAAAAGCTAAAAAGTGCCTTTCAGGGAATGGAAGGCGGTCAAGGCAATCAGTTTGCGGGAGACCCGCAGCAATTATTCCAATCCGGGCAGCGATCTCAAATCCCGGAATTCGTTCTCGATAAAATTGTCGGAGCGATGTCGGCGTCTATCACCCATATCTTTGCCCTCGCCTTAATCCCAATTGCTATTTCTGTCATCGCAGTCTTCCTGATGGGAAAAGAACGAGTTGAGATCAATAAAACGATTGTCAAAGAATCGTAATCTGCATGTGAAAGAGCACGCCAATTGGCGTGCTCCTTTTTGCATTTCCTTTGTTGGCATTTTTACAGATACTTCACAGCAGCAATCATCAGCAATACCCAGGCTGCAAGGAAAGATACTCCGCCAAGCGGGGTGATTGCACCAAGGACGCTGATTTTTGTGAGGGTCAAAACGTACAGGCTGCCGGAAAATAACACGATTCCAATCAGCATCAGCCAGCCTGACCAGGATAGAAGTGCACTTGCCGGAAGCTTACCTAGCAGAACTCCAATGATTAATAGCCCGGTTGCATGGAACATCTGGTAGGTAACCCCTGTTTTCCATGTTTCTAAATATTTCGGCTCTACCTTTCCTTCAAGTCCATGTGCCCCGAATGCTCCAAGTGCAACTGCCAGGAAGGCATTGATAGCTCCGATCAATATAAATAACTTCATTACTTTCACCTCTATTTAAAATTAGAAATCGAACAGCGAGTCTCCATTTGAATCATCTTCCATTTCAAGCTTCTTCGGCTGCGGAACCATCGGTGATGACTGACTTACTTGCATCTGCTGTTGGGGATTGAGCTGCTGTGACGGAACAAATGGCTGTGCTGCCTGTTTCACAGGAGCTGTGCTTCCTCCATCCGACGATTCATCAAGGACGAGCTCGCAAAGTGTTTTAATCGAATGGATTCTTTCCCGCTTTACTGCCTCCGAATCCGCAGATTTCGCCCACTTTAACTCCTCTTCCATTTTCAATAATAATTTCTGCAGTGAAATGTTCATTCACTCACCTCCATAGGTGTTATATATGTATATCATAAGAATCATGTAATTACCGTTCCATTCTACAACAATTCCCATGTTTTTTCGACTTTATGAGTGATACCCGCCGCAAACATTGTTGTTTTGAACTGCCATCGTCAAAAAAACATGTAAGTTTCACGTGAAACATGTCGCTTTTTGCAAAAAAAACAGCCCTGGTTCGCAGGGCTATGACCGACCAGTTATTTTCCATTCCAATTAACAGGATTTGCAAATCTAGAATATTACTTTTAACTATAAGGATGAAGCCTCTACTCTTCCAAGTTTTCAATCTGCCAGTCAATCTCTTGTTCTCCCTGCTCTTTCAGCAGTTGGTTCACTTTTGAGAATGGCTTGCTGCCGAAGAATCCTCTGCTTGCGGAAAGCGGACTCGGATGGACAGACATGATGATTTTATGTTTGTCCTCGTCAATCAACTTTAGCTTACTTTGGGCCGGCTTGCCCCAGAGGATGAAAATCACCGGCTTTTCACGCTCGTTCAACCGGGTAATCACTTTATCGGTAAAATGTTCCCATCCTTTTCCTTTGTGTGAAGCGGCTTCCCCTTCTCTTACTGTAAGGACAGTATTTAAAAGAAGCACACCTTGCTCCGCCCATTTTTTTAAATAGCCGTTATCCGGAACTTCAAGGTCGAGATCGGTATTCAGCTCCTTAAAGATATTACGAAGTGAAGGCGGAATCTTAACACCAGGCTTTACCGAAAAGCTCAAACCATGCGCCTGTCCCTAGCCATGATAAGGATCCTGC
Organism: Mesobacillus subterraneus; assembly: GCF_020524355.2. Taxonomy (NCBI): domain Bacteria; kingdom Bacillati; phylum Bacillota; class Bacilli; order Caryophanales; family Bacillaceae; genus Mesobacillus; species Mesobacillus subterraneus. The sequence goes on along the minus strand of NZ_CP129019.1, from coordinate 4,554,613 downwards.
CCGAGAATCACAACCTTCACATCCCCATAACCGGTGAAACTCAAAGCATTAAAAATATCATCTTTTTCCGGATAGACGGTCCTGCTGCGATATTCTTCTATTAAAAATTCTCTTAAATCAAGATAGTAGGCTTTCTCAAATTCCTCTGCCAGAAGAGACTCCCAGCCATTATTTAATAGTGCCATCGAGACAGCTCCCTTCATTTCTTTTAAACTACCTGTTTTCCGATACTAAATGTGAACAATTCCCAGTATGTTTATTTATGCTCATACCGGATATATAAATAGTGTAGACGGTGAAGGCTAAAAAAGCTTCCCAAAACTAGTATAGGTTATAAATTTTAAGGAGGAAGATACTATGTTGAAAGTAGAAGTAGTCGAAAACGGAGTCCAAGCTACAGAGAAGATCAACTCTTTTGAAGCAGCAGGCTTTGGTAAAGAAAACATTTATATATTCGCACATGATGAGAAGCGCAGTGAGCACTTGACTGATGCTACAGAAACAGGCGGCATGGGCTTCAAGGAGCAAGGGTTCTTTGATTCCATCGGAAATATGTTCAAGTCACGCGGAGATGAGCTTCGCAATAAGTTCGAATCTCTTGGTCTGTCAAAACAAGAGGCGGAGAAGTATGAGATGGAACTGGATAAAGGCCGTCTTGTGCTAGTTGCTTCTGATGTAAAATAGTCCACTGCGGATGCACAATCATAACCGGTCCATAGAGGTCGTTTATATAGAAACCCCCTGCTGACTTGCAGGGGGTTTATGTGTGTATAGAATTCTATCCAAAAAATCTTTGATAGATACTTCGTGCCTGGGCCAATCCTTTGTCCCATGAATAAGAGCGCGTCCATCCTGGAATATGACCATTCTGTTTTCATCCATATCTACTGATACCAGGTATGGATTCCCTTTTACCTGATAGCCTAAATCCCTCATCTTTTCAGCCGTTTCCTGCAGGTTAAGCTGCTGCTGTTTTGGCGGCCTGATTTGAACCGTATCACGTCCGCATAGGACTGTTGTCTTGGTCATATTCTCAACGTCTAAATAAGGGTATTCAGGATGTTCACCACAGCTTAGGCATCCAGGATCCTTTGCCTTGGACATTTTCATGCTGGTGTACTGGTTTCGCCATAAATCAAAGCTGACGAATGAAGTCCGCACCGCATCCCAGTCTTCCACGAGGATTTTCAGTGCTTCCGCTCCCTGATGGGCAATAACCATCTGCACAGCAGGACCAATAATGCCCCCAGTATCACATGTCATCCCCTGAAGCGGAACCGTTTTTAGCAGACAGTTCAGACATGGCGTTTGACCAGGAATGATCGAAAAACTCATTCCAAAGCTGCCAACGCACGCCCCATAAATCCACGGAATCCTGTTTTTTTGTGAAATATCATTAATAGCCATCCGCGTTTCAAAATTATCCGTTGCATCGATGATAAGATCAACTCCATCGACAAGCTCTGCTAATTTTTCAGGAGTAGCGTCGGCGATATGGGCCCTGATTTCAACATCAGAGTTAATTGCTCTAAGCCTTTTTTCTGCCGCTGCTGCCTTCGGAAGTTTCTCAGCGACATCTTCCTCTGTATATAACTGCTGTCTCTGCAAGTTGCTCGCTTCAACATAATCACGGTCCACAATTGTCAGCCTGCCAACTCCTGCCCTGACCAGCAGCTCAGCATTCCCAGAACCAAGTGCTCCGGCACCAATCATCAGCACATGCTTGCTGCGGATTTTCTCTTGTCCGGCCTTGCCTATTGGAGGAAACAGAGTTTGACGTGAATATCTTTCTGACATAGGTTTACCCTCCTTGTAAAACAAACGCCCAGATCGCATCGACCATAAAAGTCAACGGATCGGGGCGCAGTAATATCTATAACTAATCAACCGCCAGATACAGGCGGAATGAAGGCGATCGTATCTCCATCTTTAATCACTTCATCATTGGATGAAAATTCTTCATTGATGGCTGTCATTGAAGTGTCTAGCTTTTGGACGCCGTACTTTTCAGCAACCATTTCCTTTACCTCGGCAACTGTTTTTCCAGCTGCTTCTATCTCGACTGATTCATAGCCTGCTTCATCTCGTAGATGGGCAAAAAATAAAATTTTATTCATTGAGATCCTTCTCCTCCGGTTTCCCTGTCGGATATGGGACAGTTTCTAGTTGATTGCCGATCCATTCCTCGCCGTCTTCCCAATGCTCTTTTTTCCAGATTGGGACGATTTCCTTGATACGCTCGATTGCATAACGATTTGCTTCGTATGCATCGTTGCGATGCGGCGTGGATACAGCGATCACCACGGCGATATCCGTGATGTCGAGCTTGCCGACGCGGTGGGTAATCGCAACCTCGGCACCGTTCCAGCGCTCCTGGATTTCCGTGCCGATTTGCTCCAGCTTTTTCACTGCCATCGGCTCGTATGCTTCATATATAAGGTAAAGGGTTTTTTTGCCCTTTGTCAATTCACGGACTGTGCCAATGAAAGTAGTAATTGCCCCCGCTTCACGCTGGACCACTTTATCAATGACGGATTGAATGTTAATTGGATCTTTCGCTATTTCATAATTCATCAAAATCACCTCAATAAACTGATCCGGGTCAGGATTTTATTTTTTTATGGACACTTTTACAGATTTCTGCCTCCGGTTTGTCCGTCAGGCACCTTATGACGGACACTTTTCTCGGTTTTTGACTCCGATTTGTCCGTCAGGCACCTTATGACGGACACTTTTCTCAGTTTTTGACTCCGATTTGTCCGTCAGGCACCTTATGACGGACACTTTTCTCGGTTTTTGACTCCGATTTGTCCGTCAGGCACCTTATGACGGACACTTTTCCCGGTTTTTGCCTCCGGTTTGTCCGTCAGGCACCTTGTGACGGACACTTTTCCCGGATTTTGACTCCGATTTGTCCGTCAGGCACCTTATGACGGACACTTTTCTCGGTTTTTGACTCCGATTTGTCCGTCAGGCACCTTATGACGGACACTTTTCTCGGTTTTTGACTCCGGTTTGTCCGTTAGAGCCCTTCTATCGGTCACTTTTTTCGGTTTCTTCCCCCGATTTGTCCGTTAGAGCCTTTCTATCGGACACTTTTCCAGGTTTCTGCCCCCGATTTGTCCGTTAGAGACCTTCTATCCTCAACAAGGCTTAAAAGTAAACCGGCTCTGGGTTGTCGACGACTGCGTAGCCGCCGATTTTGGCGACTTCAGCCTTGAATGCTTCGGATTGGATTACTGACCTTAACCAGATACCCTTTTCGCTTTCATAAAATGCCTTTGACATTAGTAAATCGTAATTTTCGTCAGCTACCGGGATGAAATCCAAAGACATTGCGCGTGCGGCCGGGAAGATTCCAAGACCTGCTGCGTTATCATTTCCTTTCACTTCCGCAGCGACGCTCAGGTGCGAGAACATTTCACGGTCATAGCCGTTCACATCGTCTGGGTTCAGGCCCGCTTCCGTTAACATTAAATCAAACAAGATGCGAGTGCCGGCGCCCTTCTGCCTGTTGGCATAATCTGCGCCTTTCAAAGCTATGTCACTGACGCTCTCAATTCCAAGCGGATTGCCTTTTGGCAGCATCCAGCCCTGGGTTCTTTTTAAAAATGGATAAAGAATTGCGTTTTGCCCTGCAAGGAATTTCTTTACGTAGGTAACATTATATTCTTTTGTCTCCGGGTCTAGCAAATGAATGCCCGCTACATGGGCTTCCCCTTTTCTGATTGCCAGTAATCCGGCCATGCTGCCAACATGGGAAGATACAATTTTCATGTCAGTTCGCTGTCTTTTGAGCTGGGAGGACAGCAGGTCAATCGTCAGATCATGGCTGCCGCTGAAGACGATTGCGTTCCTGATCTCTTCGACAGGACTGTACAGCTCGACCTCGACGATGTCTCCTTGTTCGTATCCCAGTTCTTCCGGCGGGACGACGAGCAAACCATCCGCACGCACGAGCGACATCGTGACACCCGCTGCGCGTGTCAGCGGATTGGCGACAAATTGTCCATCCACATAGCCGATATTCATTCGGACAAAGTCCTCCGCCCCCATCGTGGAGACGATCCTGCGGTCAAGCTTTACCTTGAGCTTAGGCCTTTCTGGTTCTGGTACACCTAGATATTTACAAACAAGCGGCCTTACAAACCACTCCAGTGCCATGTAGGCGGAAACTGGGTATCCTGGTACACCGACAACTATTTTATCTTTAATTTTTCCGAGTATGACTGGCTTACCCGGCCTTGTTGCGACTCCATGGGTGAAAACAGTGCCAAGCTCCTCTAGAATATGAACGGTATAATCCTTTGAACCAGCTGATGATCCGGCATTGATGACGACTATATCAGATTTCTCCACAGCTTCCAGCAGTGCTTCCCTGATTTTTTCCGGCTCATCCTTCACGATTGGATGCAGATATGGCTGTCCGCCCCAATTTTCTACATAGTTGCTAAAAACCGTTCCATTGAATTCAATGATCCTGCCTGATGCCAGTGAAGAGTCCGCACTGACCAGTTCATTTCCGGTTGGGATGATGGTCACAAGCGGCTTTTTGACGACGGGTACCTCTGTAACCTGCGCCGCAAGGAGTGCCCCGAGGTCAGCAGGACGCAATGGATGTCCCTGTGTGAACAGCATTTCCTCCTGGACGATATCCTCGCCAATCGGACGGATATGCTGCCATGGTGTTGCCGGCTCGATGATTTCAATCGTCTCATCATCGATGACCTGGATGTTTTCCACCATAATCACCGCATTGTATTGAGACGGAATCGCATTCCCGGTGTCAACGTATTCGAACTGCTGACCCATCTTCAAGTGGAGTGGACGCTGTTCATGTGCTTCATAAGTATCCTCGGCATTCACGGCAATCCCGTCCATCGCGGATGCATGGTAAAAAGGCATGGAAACATTGGCGAAGACAGGTTCAGCAGTAATTCGGCCCAGGGCGCCGGCAGCCGGGATCCATTCTTTTTCTTGAGGCAGGTCGAACGCGGTCAGCACTTCATTCCTCGCTTTTTCGCGCGGCTTGTCCTCAAGATAAATTTTTCGGTTATAGCGTATTTTATCCATGATGGTGCCCCCCCTATCTCGTCAAAATGACTGGAACGTATTCGCCTTGAGAAATTCCTTCTTTTTCGGAAACAATTTCAACGATTCCATCGCTTTTTACCAATGTCGTAATCAGGCCTGACTTGCCAATGATCGGCTCAGCCCACCATTCTCCGTGCTTTTCCTCAAGTCTTACCCTGATATAATCAGATCTTCCTGGAGAGGATGCAATATTCTTCACAATCCTGGCGAAAATCCGCTCAGGCTTATGCTCGATCTTTTCACCCTTCAGCCTTCTGAAAACTCGTTCGCCAAACAGCTTGAAGATGATCATTGCGGATGCTGGATGGCCCGGCAGTCCGATGACCGGCTTTCCATCTGCAACAGCGAGAATGGTAGGTTTCCCGGGCTTGATTGAAATGCCATGGACAAAAACGCCTGGGTCTCCAAGTGACTGGATGACCTCGGTTGTGTAATCCTTTGTTCCAACAGAGCTTCCTCCTGATAAAATCAAGCAGTCAGCCTGTTCATACAATTCGCGGGCTTTTTGGGCGAATTCCTGGTAATCATCGCGGGTGATTCCCCCCGTATATAAGTTCGATATCCCACTCATTGACCAATCCCTTGACGGTTAAGTAATTGATATCTCGAATCTGGCCAGTTTCAAGTGTTTTCGTTTCAAAAGGAACGATTTCGTCCCCTGAAGAAAGGTATGCAGCCTTCAGCTTACGGTAGACTTTAACATCGGAAACACCAAGTGCTGCCAGTGCTCCAAGCTCCTGCGGGCCGCAATTTTGTCCCATGTGTTAACAGCACTTCGCCTTGTTTGATGTCCTCGCCGGCACGGATGACATTCTCGCCTGGTGCAATTTGCTTGTACGTATTCAACAGCCCGCCGATTTCCTCGCAATGCTCGATCATCAGCACGCTGTCACTTCCTGGTGGCAGCATTCCGCCTGTCGGTACGTATATTGCCTCGCCCCTGCCTACTGGCTTGACCGCTTCTTCTCCCATATGGACCTCGCCGGCGACATTCAGGAAGCCTGGCATCGATTCAGATGAACCGTATGTGTCACGGGCGATGACGGCATAGCCATCGACGGTCGACCGGTCAAAACCAGGTACATTCTCACCTGCAGTGACATCCTCTGCAAGGATGTAGTGAAGCGCCTCATCAAGAGGACGGATTTCAGTATCCGTGATCTTGCCAATTTTCTCATGTATTAATGCAAAGGTCTCCTCAACACTTTTCACTTTGAAAAATTGCATGCTGACTTACTTCCTTTCTAGCACCTGAAAACTATTCTCCGGACTCCGCCCATTTCTTTGCATCTTCGTATTCCACGGGATGGTTCATATTGAAAAATACCCGATCCAGGCTGCCTTCGAAATAGAGCTGCAGATCTGCGTCCTCGAGAAAGCGGACATTCAGTTTTCCAAGCATATGCCTGATCCTCAAATTCCCGTCTTCTATGCATTCCTTAGCTTCTCTTGCTACCCGTTTTTGATAGGGTAGCGGCCGCAAAAAGCGGATGCTGTCTGCCTTCACTGACAGGTACGACTGCATCGTGGTGCTTAAGCGCTTTTACAAGATTTGAAGCTAGCTCTGAGGATACAAATGGCATGTCACAGGCTACGACGAAGTTTTCCTCATAGTCTGATGCTTCGAGTCCCGCATGGATTCCCGCGAGTGGACCAGAACCCGGATACTGGTCTGTTACCATTTTAATATTTAAAAACTGATAGGTTTCAGGATCATTCGTTACTAGAATTATATCATCAAATACGTGCTGTAACTCATCCTTAATTCTCTCAATATTCGTTTTTTCATGAAATTTCAGTAGGGCCTTATTCGTTCCCATTCTGCTAGATTTGCCGCCTGATAAAATGATCGCTCCGGCTTTCATCCCACAGCACCTTCTTTTAGTTTGTCTGTTTGGTTTCCCCAGCGGATTTATATCCATGCTCCTGGGCAACAAAGTCCAGGTGGATTGTGTTCAGGTCTAGCATTGCTGGTGTTGGCTTTACGATATATTGTCTTGTATCGATGACTTTTGTATACCCTTTGCATTCATCACAAATCTGGATTTGTGCCGCAGATTCTCCTTCGATTGTAAGGATTTTCACTGTTTCATGATCGTTATTTCCGCAGTGTGAGCAGGCTACGCGACGGTCATTCCAGTGAGCTGAACAACGCGGGCAGTGCAATACTTTCTTCCCTTCTCCTTCAAGCTGTGCAAGGCGTACAGGTTCGCCGCACACAGGGCATCCGGCACCATGCACACCGTGATGAATTTCATCCTGAACCTTAGCAGCAGTCATCTGCAGATATGGACGAAGAACTGTCTCTGCCACGAATTGCGGAATCCAGCCATCCAGATCATTTTCCTCTGCGAAACTCTTAAAATATATATAATTAAAAGCAAATGCTTCATCGATCCACCTCTTTGCTGTTTCTTCATCCAAAAGATTTTTTACAGATTGCATCGAGGTTTCTATCTCTGGTTGATACTTCGATAAAAGTTCTCCTATATCCTCTATCCACTGTAAGAATAGGGAAATATCAAAGTCAATAGCCGCTAAAGCATTGACAGGAACTCCCGCCTCCATTGCCGACTTATCAAGGTTTGGCCGGACACAGTCAGGATTCAGTGAAGTCTTCCATTGCTCCTGCAACTCTATAATATCCTTCTGCAATTTCTGATACTCTTTTGAGACAACGGACTTTTTCATTGCTGCAGCCCCTCTTTCATTCTAATTTCATAAATTTTGAAGGGAATGGAGCCCGGTCAAGGCTGCCATTCCCTCTATTAATGTTTTACGCGCCTTTTTTCTTGTTCTTGTTTTTATCAAGGTCAGGGAAGTTGCCCTTCTCGACTTCTTCTTCATACCATTCTGTATAGTGATCCTTTGCCCACTCAGCCGGAACGTCACCTGTGATGACGCCAGTGTATCCTGGTCTAGAGTTTTTGTGGATGACACTCAGGTAGATATGGCCGACTACTACCGCAATTGCCAGGCCGAAGCCGACATTATGTGCTACATATGCCCATTGGACAACTGCTTTCGGGAACAAGTCCGGGAACCACATAGGGAAACCCGAACCAATGATCAGGATTGCAGTAGCGATCTGGATGAGTGAGTTTATTTTTTCACCGGCGTTGAAGAATGTTTGTTTTACATGCTTGAACTTGAAGCCAAATAGTTCTTTAACGAACTCAGTGAAAAACTGGATATCTCTCTTCTTCCAGGTAACAAGCTCTTTTCCCCAGCGCAGGAAACCTTTAGGATCCATGATCAGCCAGATGAAAGTCGGCGTTACGAAGGCAATCGCGAAAATCCTGTGGAGCAGGCGCGCTCCTTCTGGTCCTCCCAATACTGGATAAAGCCAGTCAAACCACTCTGTATACATTGGCAGGGCCGTGATATATAGTGCAAAGAATGAAATGGCGTTCACAGCATGCGCGATTACGAAGCCCATGGAGAATCGCTTTACCTTCACACCTGAATACTGCGTATTACTCATGGCTGCCACCTCCATCCTCTTCATGGCCTTTTCCTTCTTTATTGAATAACTTATTTGACACGAAAGCACCTACAAGCGCCATGCTTGTTGCTCCAAGCATCATTTTACCGATTGGCTGTGCGTAGTCCTTCCAGACCACAGCAGATGTTGGAACCTTTGGTTTTTCAGGAAGTCCATAGACAGAAGGTTTTTCAGCAAGTACGTAAATCGTGTGCGTGCCGCCGACTCCTTCTGGGTTGTAAATCATTGCATTCGGATACTTATCCTTGATTTCGCTCAAGCGCTTTTTAGCCTTCTTGAGCATTTCTTCTTGTGTGCCGAATTCCATAGCGTCTGTGTGGCAGGTAGTGACACAAGCAGGCTGCATGCCTTCTTCAAGACGATCGACGCACATTGTGCATTTCTGAGCCTTTTTGTACTCCTTGCCGTTCTTGTCTTTATATGTTGCCAGCTGAACAACATCAAATGGACAGTTCTGAACGCAGTAACCGCAGCCTACGCATTTATCACTATCAACATTTACAGATCCGAAATCAGTATAGTGCATGGCTTCCTCTGGGCAAACCTTTACGCAAGCCGCATCTGTGCAATGGAAGCAGGATGAATGGCGGAAAAGGTAATCCAGATTGCCTTTAGAGTCTTCGTGTTCAATGAATGACAGCACGTTCCAAGTGTTTGCTGTTACATTTGCGTGGGATTGGACACTTCCCTGGAACTCCTCCGGCTCAGCCGGGAGGTCGTTCCAGTTTTTACAGGCGACCATACATGCACGGCAGCCGTCACACTTGGTCACATCGACGTATTTAATATATTCTGCCATTAGTCAGCCCTCCTTATATCACAGAGGAATGCCTTATATTCAGGGATCGTCGTGTTTGCATCCCCGATATGAGGTGTTAAGCGGTTTGCTGTGTCCCCTGTTGCGTATCCTTTATAGCCAAAGTGCCAAGGCATGCCGACCTGGTGAACCTTCTTGCCGTTCATCATGTGAGGCTTGAATCGTTTTGTCACCATTGCATAGGCTTTGATATCGCCACGGGCAGAGCTGACAATGATCTTATCTTTGTTCTTGATTCCTTTTTCCTTCGCTAATTCTTCACTCATTTCAATATACATATGGCCTGCCAGTTCGGACAGCCATTCCTGGTTACGTGTCATTGTACCGGACTGCCAGTGCTCAGATACCCTGTAAGTTGTACCGACAATCGGATACTTCTTGCTGTCACCCTTCAGATTGAAATCGCCTTCGATAATAGCAATAGCTGGGTTGATTTCCTGGCTGGAGAAGGCATTTTTCACTGGGCTTTCATATGGCTCATAATGTTCTGGGAACGGTCCATCATTCAGTGTTGGGGCATAAACTCCTGCCACCCCGCCGTTGATCATGATGAAAGGATTCGTTCCGCCTGGGTCAGCTGGTGCAACTGTTGGCTTGAAGTCAGGGATGTCATTTCCGACCCATTTCTTCTGGATTCCGTCCCACCAGATGACCGCTTTCTTGTCGCTCCACGGCTTTCCGCTTGGATCAGCAGAGGCACGATTGTAAAGAATTCGGCGGTTTGCAGGCCATGCAAATGCCCAGTTCAGGAAGTTGCCGCCGCCAGTATCCTTATTATCGCGGTTTTTAGCGCGGTTCTTGCCTTCCTCTGGATAAAAGCCGGAATAGATCCAGTTGCCAGAGCTTGTTGTACCGTCATCCTTAAGGTCACCAAAGGTTTTTAAAAGTTTGCCAGTTTTCAGGTCATAGCCGTTAATTTCCTTGGCCACAAGGTCGATATCAGGATGGTGCCCTTCACCATAGTTCCAATACAGGGCATTGATTGGCTTAGCTGCAGCTGAACTTTCATTCTTGTAAAGGCCTTTGATATTCTTGACAAGCATATGGATGATTTCCAAATCTGCGAGAGATTCTCCTTTTGGATCAATCGCCTTCCAGCGATACTGCATCCAGCGGGAAGAGTTAGATACACTGCCTTCTTTTTCATAGGAGCCTGCGGCCGGAAGAAGGAATACTTCTGTGTCGATCTTCGATGGGTCACTGCCAGCTTCCTCTTGCCAGAAAGCAGAAGTTTCTGTCTCCCATAGGTCCACTGCAACCATCCATTTTAGCTTGGACAGCGCTTCTTTTTCCTTGCCTGCATTCGGGCCGCCGACTACAGGGTTTGTTCCAAACAAGAACGCCCCTTCCAGTTCGCCTTTATACATAGCGTTGAACAAGTTGATATGTGAGTAGTTCTTGTTTCCTTTTGGAAGGTACTGATAACCGAATTCGTTACCTTTTGTTGCATTCGGCCCCATACCAGGCCTTCAGCAAGCTGACCAGAAACTTTGGTTTGTTGCTCCAGTAGCCGCCGGAAGGTGTTTCTTTCGTCTTATAGCCTTCTAAAGTCGCATGCTCAGGTATTGCTGTTGGTGTTCCAACATACCCTGGAAGCAGGTGATATAGAAGCGCAAAGTCAGTGGAACCCTGTACATTGGACTCGCCGCGCATTGCGTTGATTCCGCCGCCAGGCAAGCCGATGTTGCCAAGCAGCAACTGGATGATTCCAAAGGCACGGACGTTTTGTGTTCCAACAGTATGCTGAGTTGTACCCATTGCATACATGATCGTACCGGATTTTCCTATCTTGCTAGTTGAACAGAAAGTTTCACAAACCTTCAGGTAGTCTTCTTTAGGTGTTCCGGTTACGGCAATGACTGAGTCAACATCATAGCGTGAGTAATGTTTTCTCATTAATTGGAATACAGAACGAGGATGTGTAAGGGTCTTGTCCTTTTTCGGATTCCCTTCTTCGTCTGTTTCAAAAGCCCATTTTGTCTTATCATACTTGCGGGTTGCTTCATCATACCCGCTGAATAATCCATCATTGAACTCAAAGTCTTTCTTTACAATGAAAGACGCATTTGTATATTCAGCAACATACTCTCTGTGGATCAAATTATTCTCTAACGCATAGTTGATCATTCCGCCCATGAAGGCAATATCCGTTCCTGAACGAAGGGAAGCATAGACGTCAGCCTTTGACGATGTCCTCGTGAAACGAGGGTCGACAGAGACGATTTTGCCGCCTTTTTCTTTCGCTTTTGTTAACCATCTAAAAGAAATTGGATGATTCTCGGCAGGATTTCCGCCCATGATCAATGCACAATCGGTATTTTGCAGATCGCTCCAATGGTTTGTCATTGCTCCACGCCCTACTGTAGGTGCCAGACCGGCAACCGTAGAACTGTGTCATATTCGTGCCTGGTGTTCGAGATAGACGACGCCAAGCCCTCTCATCATCTTTGCAAGCAGATATGTCTCTTCATTATCAAGAGCTGCTCCACCTAAGCTCGCGATGGCTTCGGTTTTATTGACAAACATGCCATTTTCTTTTTCAATGAATGATTTGTCGCGTGTTTCCTTCGTGCGTTTTGCAATTGTTTCATACATCCAGTCCCAGCTTTTCTCTTCCCATTTCTTACTGCCAGGAGCACGATATAATGGCTTCGTTAAGCGCTTTTCGGATGTGTAGACTTGTCTGATCGTTGTACCTTTACTGCAAAGTGTACCTTCGTTGACTGGGCTATCCGGATCCCCTTCCGTATAAACCACAGTATTATCTTTTGTGTGTACCAAAATGCCGCATCCTACACCGCAAAATGCGCAAATGGTTGGTGTTACAGTAGCTTTGGCAATCTTGAGTTCTTTCGTTTGTGCATGGACCTCTTTCTCGTTAAAGCCCAACTCGACAACCGCCAGGGTCGCCGCAGTGGCACCTGACAGCTTCAAGAACTGCCTGCGATTCAGGTTGATTTCAACCATCTCTCTCTCTCCTTCCCAATAGTTGCTTAGAACATCCCTAATCCCAAGGTGGTGTCAATTCAGTACTTGCTGGGCTTCCCCCCTTTCCAGAAAAGCGGAAGCGCCTTGGTCAGCCCCGACAAGCGCTGGAGGGCTGACCGGTGAAGTCGTTCTTTGACTTCATCGGGCTGACCGAAGCGACTCGAGGGGCTAGGCGCTGGAGCTGGACAACTCTCGATGTGAGAACTATTTTCCGCAGCCGGCGTGTTTAAATCATCATTTATCCTTTTGGCAGATGTATAGACCGTCGCCATTTTCCCCCGCAAATAGCCAACGACTTCAATGTTCAGAAATCGGGCTAACTGGATGGCCTGCTTGGTAGCCGCAGTTCGTGAGCCAATGACGGCAAAACCAAATTTCGCAGCTTTTGACAGCATTTCATATGAAACCCTGCCGGTCGTCAAAAGGACGAGCCGGTCAGGATGCAAACGCTTTCTAATTGCGTGTCCGATAATTTTATCGACAGCATTATGCCTGCCGATATCCTCCCTGACCTCGATGCTGCCATCCTCAAGGATGATGCAGGCGCCATGCATGCCGCCTGTTTCCAGGTATAACGGCGAATTCTGCGCGAATTCCGCGCGTTTTTTTAACAAATAGGTCAACGAATAGGTCACATCGGAATTCACTTTATTGAATTTCTTGACATCCGTCATCGAAAAGAAAGTCACTCCCCGGCCGCAGCCGGCTGTATAATGCTTCTTTTTTGAATACATTTGCTCAGGATCAAAAGAGTTACATAATGCCACATTCAATGTACCGGTCTTCTCGCTAAATTGGACACTGACAACATCCTCCGGTCCGTCAATCAATCCTTCTGAAAAAAGGTAGCCATATACCCAGTCTTCCAAATCCTGATTTGTCAGCTGGAATACCGCAATCTCATATCCATTCAGCTTCAAGCTGATCGGATATTCTTCAGGACAGCCTTTTTTGATCATGTTCTTCACCCCTTTTCTGGTACTTCATCACCGGGCTCCGCTGCTATTATCGACATCTTTCCGGTCATCAATGGTGTGGTGGAATTGAAAGACGGCTATTCATCTTGCAAGCTGCAAAAACGCTATATTCGGCTCCAATCACTCGCCATATATTAAAAACAATCCACTTCTCAAAAAAGAAAATACCCCCATACCCTTAATGTAATGGAAATTTCATGGTTGTAACCGTTTCAATTGTTACAATAATATAGATGAAAATTGACTAATTATTTACAAATACTTAAATTGAGATTTTACATTTACGAAAAATCTCTGGTGGTCCAATTTTCACATTACCCATCCTAAATGAATTTAATTTTTCGCTCAGTAACTTTCATCACGTCAAAACCCCAATGCCACAAAATTGTCAAAAGTTAAATTTATCCATAAAACCATCACTCAAATCAATTCATTGTCTAAATCTATAGAATTGGTATAATCATAAGAAAGTGATGAAGGTGACATGCTTTATGCTGATAAGGCAGTTGCCATTTTTAAAACGGAGGTAGTATAGATGAGTTTGAAAAAGGTGTTAACAATCGCAGGTTCAGATACAAGCGGCGGCGCTGGCATCCAGGCTGACCTTAAAACCTTTCAGGAGTTAGGCGTATATGGAATGACTGCCTTAACTACGATCGTGACGATGGATCCTAAAAACCACTGGCACCATGAGGTATTCCCACAGCCAGTTGACCTCGTCGAAAAGCAGCTTGAAACGGTTCTTTCCGTTGGAATAGATGCAATGAAGACAGGTATGCTCGGAACAGTTGAGATCATCGAGCTGTCTGCACGCAAAATTGATGAGCATAAATTGGACAGAGTGGTCATCGACCCTGTAATGGTATGTAAGGGCGAAGACGAAGTCCTTATGCCTGAAAACACAGATGCTATGAGAGAATTGCTGCTGCCAAGGGCAACAGTCGTCACGCCGAACCTGTTCGAAGCATGGCAGCTGGCACAAACCGGACCAATCCGCACAATCGATGATATGAAAGAAGCAGCAGTGAAAATCCATGACCTAGGCGCTAAAAACGTCATGATCAAGGGCGGAAACAAGCTGAACCACGAAAAAGCTGTAGACCTGCTATATGATGGAAAAGACTTCACTCTTTTCGAATCTGAAAAAGTTGAAACAAGCTTCACGCACGGCGCAGGATGCACATTCGCATCCGCGATCACTGCACAGCTGGCTAAAGGCAAAACAGTCCCTGAAGCATTAGAAGTGGCTAAAGGCTTCATCACCGAAGCCATCAAGCACGGCTTCAGACTGAACGAATACGTAGGCCCAACCGCACACCTGGCATACAACAAATACGCAGGCGGCAACCGCGGCGAATAAATGAAAAACAAAAAGGATGGCGGCAGCCATCCTTTTTGTTTTTCATTTATTTATATCTTTCGATTAATCCGAAGCACCCGATCTGCCATATAACTATGAAAGAACCATTCTCCAGAAGCGATCAATACTGACGCAAAAAGTGCTGCAAAAACAATGCCATCCGTCTGCTCGAACAACATTAATCCAAGACCCCATATCACGAAAAAAGAAAGCGCTAGATCAGATAGAGAAGCGGTAAGATTGCTAGTTTTCGGGAGAATGAACAAGTCACCGGCGAGATAAGAGATCGCCCCAAGTACGAGAGTGATGACAAGAATATCGCCTAACCCTGCAAAACTCCCCAATAATAGTAGAAGAACAGCAAATGTCATGATGCTTTTAATCAATAATGCCTTTGCGTGATTCATAGGCTCCCTCCTTTTCCAACACTATTACCATTAACCTTCATGATTAAACACTATATGTAAAATCATTATTGATGTTACTTCTAAAACTAGAGGGTATGTTTATTCATTCTTTCGAGCGTACATTTCGCTTTCAGAAGGATTTTTTAGTAATATAGAAATAATCGATTTTTAACATAGAAGGCTGTTGATTCGGCTATTATAAAATGAAAAACTTCTAAGCCCGGGAAGGAGGAACAAGGATGGATCCGGTGATTTTATCAGAAGTCCAGAAAGCCCTGGACCGTTTTAAAGACAAAGAAGTCTATGTCCATTTAGAAACAACAAATGGAGCTTATGCATCCCACAATAACGAGTCATTCTTCTCATCAGGCGCGTATATTCGCAATGCGAAGGTAACCTATGAACGCGCGAAGATTACTGGTGAAGGCCCTTTTCGGACAGGTTTGAAAATACCTTTTGGCTGGGTGTATGCTGAGGGAATCACACACTTCGAAATTGACGATAAAGGAAGACTGTTGCTTGCCGGTCATGATTTTAACGGAAAGCTTGCCGTCGCCCTTGAAATAAGCGAAACACCGTTCGAATAAGTTATTTGGACTTGGCTGAAAGGAGAGATTTTTCACGATGGAAAAAGAAAGGCATGTACTTGTCGTTTTCCCTCATCCTGATGATGAGGCATTCGGTGTTTCCGGAACAATCGCCTCCCATGTTAACATGGGAACGCCTGTCACATATGCCTGTTTGACACTTGGACAGATGGGACGGAATATGGGGAATCCGCCGTTCGCAAACCGGGAAACCCTCCCTGCAATACGTAAAAAGGAATTAAAGGACGCCGCTCGCGCGATGGGAATCAATGATTTGCGCATGCTCGGTTTCCGTGACAAGACAGTCGAATTTGAGGATGAGAACATGCTGAGCAATCTCATGTCATCATTGATCACAGAATTGAACCCTTCGCTCGTCATCACCTTCTATCCTGGCTACTCTGTCCACCCGGATCATGAGGCAACCGGTGCGGCGGTAGTGCGAGCAGTTGAAAAAATTCCCGAGGCAGACAGGCCGAAGCTTCATTGCGTGGCATTCTCACGAAACTGTGTCGAAGAGCTTGGCGAGCCAGATATCGTTTATGATATAAGTGCTGTTGCAGACATCAAGCTTGATGCAATCCGTGCACACCGCTCCCAGACTGAGCTGATGCTTGAAGAAATGGCTGTTAAACTGAAGGAAAAGGATCCAAAAACGTTGGCGTGGATCAACAATGAACGATTCTGGACCTATAAATTTTCTTAATCAATCCACCTTTTGAGGTGGATTTTTTATTTTCTTTCATATACCCCTTCAATCATCAAACCTTTCACAAAAACAACTTCATTTTCCGATTCACCCTTGATACTCCAAACAGACTCTTTAAATCCAAAAAACTTGCTATTATCTGTTTTACCAATCAGCTTTTCGATTTCAAAGTTTCTTTCACCATTTAAATAAAATTTCTTATAGGTTTCATACCCAGTGTAATATTCTTTATTTTTATAAACCAAGGTTCCAGCAGCTTTAGTTGTGTAAACTTCTAAATTTGCATCATAGATAAAAAGGACGCTAACCAATAGTAGTGGAGCTATGGTCATTATCCACCACTTTTTCTTTTTTACCACAAACCATCACTTCCTGCACTTTTGTTTTTTGATCAGTAATACATTATGAAACTAATTCCGCAAAACCAGTAAAAAACCTTTTTTAACCTAGTTTTTTTAATACCCCTCTCTTAAATTTCCAAGCTCTTCATACAACCGTAATGGACCTTCAATTTCAATCACTTCAAAAAATGGACACATCCTGTTCATATACATTTCACAATTCCGTTATTGCAATGTGAACTGCATCACACTTTCTACACCTTGTTCCAAGGTACGATGTTAGTGAAATTCATTCATTAAAGGGGGTAATGAAATCCATGCAAAAAGCTTTAATCAGTTTTATCATTAGCGCTCTGATTGGTCTTGGACTCGGTTACATTGCATTCGATGTCGTCGGCGGAAGCAACGGAGATACTGAAAACGCTTCCAAAGAAACAGACACTTCTAAACCGCAGAGTGACAACAAACAAGAGGAGAAGGATGACCAGCCTGCTGCTGAAACAGTTTCCGCAGATGATAACATTTTAACATCCAAGGGCTGCCTTAGCTGCCATTCTGTATCTTCATTAAATCTCACTGGCGGTGCAACTGGCCCAGATTTATCAAAGGCATTCGAGAATGTTGAAGGAAAGCATGGCAAGCCAATTCATCAGTTCTTAAAAGCCTACCTCAGCAGTCATGTCAGGGGTAATTGGCGGCAATCCACTTTCTGAACAAGAAATTTCAGAAGTAGTAAAACTTCTTGAGGAAGCCTCAAAAAAATAAACAAGGTGGTGCAAAGCAGATGAAAAAATGGATTCCAATCGCCTCGGGACTCGCTACCGGGCTCCTTGCTGCAACGGTTTTCTTTGCTGATTTTTCTCCTGGTGACCGAAATGAAGCAATAGCGGAAAGCAGCAAAAACAAAACAAATGCGGAAAAAGTATATGTACCTTTTGGTGAAAAGGATGAGTACTACTTATTCGCTTCGGGCGGACACTCAGGACAGATGTTCATTTATGGTGTCCCTTCCATGAGGCATATCAGGACCGTACCGGTATTCAGCCCGGATTCGGCAACAGGATATGGCTTTGATAAACACTCAAAAGAAATGATGGGCGGCTTTACCTGGGGCGATCTCCATCACCCGGCATTTTCAGAGACCAATGGTGATTATGACGGTAAATACATGTTTGCTACCGATGTCGGCAACAGCCGGGCGGCAGTCATGAACCTTGAAACATTCACTGTCAAGGACATCATTGATGTACCAAATACGAGCGGTCCGCACTGTGCAGCATTCGTTACAGAAAACACTGAATATATGTTCCTGCCAACACGTTTCGCAGTGCCGATTGGAAGAGAGTATGCACCGCTTGACGACTATAGTGAAAAGTACCGCGGCGTCATGTCAGCAGTTACCTTTGACGAGAAAAAGGAAAAATTGAATATTGCCTACCAGGTTGCCCTTCCACCATGGTCCTATGACCTATCTGATGCAGGGAAAAAAGTCTCCAAGGATTGGGCAGTCATGACTACCTATAACACAGAAGAGGCAACGACAAACCTTGAATTCAACGCTTCCCAGGCTGACCGCGACTTTATCGTCCTTTTCAACTGGAAAGAGCTTGAGCAAATGGTCAAGGACGGAAAGTATGACGAAGTAACTGGCCAGAAGATGATCTTCCCTGAAAAGCATAAAGGCGGCATGTACCTGGTGCCTGTAGCCAAATCGCCGCACGGTGTCGATGTCACTCCAGATGGAAAGCACTTTATTGCTTCTGGTAAATTGGCACCAACAATGACTGTATTCTCTTTTGAAAAAGCATTCAAAGCGATTGAAAACAAAGAATTCGCCGGCGAGCGAAATGGGATTCCAATCATTAAGTATGAATCAGTTATGGAGAAAGAAGTGAACCCAGAAAATGCGCTGGGACCGCTTCATACTCAATTCGATGATCAAGGCATGGCTTATACAACCATGTTCATCTCATCTGAAATCGTGAAATGGGATCCGAAGACTGGTGAAACTTTGGACCGGGTGCCTGTACAGTACTCTCCTGGACATTCTGTTGCAGCTGAGGGAGATACAGTCGCACCTGACGGAAAATACCTCATTGCATTGAACAAAATTGCAAAAGACAGCTATCTATCTGTGGGTCCTTCCCACCCTGAATCCATGCAGCTGATCGACCTGCGCGGCGACAAAATGGAAGTCATCCAGTCTGCCCCGGTCAACCCAGAACCGCACTACGCACAAATGATCAAGGCAGATAAAATCAAAACGATTACCGTTTACCCTAAGGATGAAAAGAACCCTGATGCCGTTTACAGCCAGGAAGAAACCCGCATCGAAAGGAAAGGCAACGAAGTTCATGTCTACGGAATTGCCATGCGTTCAAAATTCATTTTTGACGCAAAAGCGGAACGACCTGACCAAATTGAAGTCAAAAAAGGAGATAAAGTCTTTATTCACCTAACCAATATCGACTTTGACCAGGACATTACCCACGGCTTTGCCATCAATGGCTACGATTTGAATATTGAAGTACAGCCTGGACAGACGAATACAGTGGAATTCACCGCAGATAAAGCAGGGACATACCCGATTTACTGTACGAACTTCTGCTCAGCACTGCACCAGGAAATGACCGGTTACTTCCTGGTAAAACCGTAATTCCATTGCAAAACTGGTGAAGGGTATCAGCCTCTAAAGTTGATACCCTCACACCTTTTAATTCTTTTCAACAGAAAGGCGTGATTCCCTTGGCTGGAAAAAAACTCTCGATCCTTTCTTCTGGATTGATCGCAGCAGCTGCTGCATTGATTGCAGCTTCCTTATTTTTTCCGTGGTGGGGTATGGAGTTTTTTGCTCCTCAATATCCAGAAGGCTTGAATATCATTGTCTATCCAGACAAACTGGAGGGCGAAATCGATATCGTCAATGGGCTCAACCACTATATTGGCATGAAAGGCTTCAGCGAAGAAAACTTTCCAGAGCTTACTTACCTTAAATATTTGATTGGCGGATTAGCCTTACTAACCCTGATCACAGCTGTTCTCAGGAGGAAAAAAGTTCTTTATTTCCTGATTGGATTATTTTCAATTGGCGGTTTATTGGGTGTATGGGATCTTCGCCGTTGGCTACACGACTTTGGGACGGATTTAAGCCCCACCGCTCCGATAAAAGTAGATCCATTTGTTCCGCCGATTATTGGTGAGAATACACTCGCGAATTTCATAACAAACAGCTACCTTGGCACTGGTTCTTTTTTAGTATTAGCAGCATTCATCCTGATTCTCATTCCCCTTTGGAAGGATCGTTGATCATGAAAAAAATCCTTTGGCTGCTTTTGCTCCCTATCCGCCATTCCTTTTCCGGAAAAGGGGACGGCAGCACAAAACCTGCAGGCCGTCATTGATTCAGCCAAAGACGGTGAAATCATCCAGCTTGAAAGTACTAGTTACATTGGAAATATAGTGATTGATAAGCCGCTTACCCTAATTGGAAAGAAAGGGACTATCATTGAAGGAGACGGCAAAGGCAATGTCATTTCTGTTCGCGCTTCCGGTGTCACCATTTCAGACCTCAAAGTCACAAATAGCGGAATGGACCGAAACAGCCCGGAAGAATACGCTGCGTTCAAGGTTTATACAGATGGGAATATCATCAGGAATATCGTGATTGACCATTCCTTCCACGGAGTTTATTTAAGCAAAGCACATGACAATACCATTGAAAATGTAAGTGTAAAAGGCCTTGGAAAAGGAGAAATAGCCGCCCAGGGCAATGGCCTGCATGTCTATTATTCAAATGGAAATCTATTAAAAAACAATTTTATTGAAGGCACAAGAGATGGGATGTTTTTCGATTATGCCAATGACAATAAAGCCTTAAACAATAAAATCACGAAAACACGTTACGGTCTGCATTATATGTACTCAGACCGCAACGAATTTAAAAACAACATATTCACCTTTAATACAGGAGGGGCAGCCATCATGCACTCCAACCAGCTAAAGCTGGAAAACAACCAGTTTATCTTTAATTATGGTCACCGCTCTTTCGGACTGCTGGTATTATCAGCTAACGAAAATAACATTGAGAACAACACTTTCTACATGAATCAAAGAGGGTTATATATAGATCAATCTACCGATAATCTGATTCGGTCGAACCATCTCTCTCAAAACCAGATTGGAATCGAGCTATGGGCGAGTTCAAACGAACAGATTTTCACTGGAAATACGATTCAAGAAAACACCATACCAGCTGTCACACTGGGCGGCACCGGCAGGAATGACTGGAGCCTTGAAGGAATCGGCAATGATTGGGGCAGGTCCTTCCCTTTGCTCGATCTCGACCAGGATGGCGTGGGTGACAGTCCGGCAATCTATAAATCCTCACTATATGAACTGATTGAGGATCAGGAACTAGTCTATCTTTTCCTAAAAAGTCCGGCCATTAACATCTATGAAAAACTGAATCAGCTGCTCGATCATGATAAAACAATGTTTGAGGATCAGTATCCTCTGGTGAACAGACGGAAATCAACACCCTACCTGCCTGCAATTATCATCATTGCCGTCTTCGCAACAGCCATCTTCGCAAAAAGGAGAAAACTGCTATGCATTTCATTTGGAAAGAATGGAAGGAAAATATAAGAGGCAAAGGGCTCTGGCTTGCGATCGGTACAATCATATTAGTTTCTGTTCTGCTGCTTGTAAGATCAACTTCTCTTTCCTATGATCAGGGTTTGTATATCTTGCTCATCAACCTGTTCGACACACTGATTTATTTTATCCCGATTCTGTACTTATTCATGGGCGCTTTCTCTATCTTCCAGGAAAAAGAGCAAAAAACACTGGTCATGCTTTTGACCAAACAAGAAAGCTATTGGACATTTCTCGCCAAAAAGAGCTTTGGGATGCACTTAGTGCTTCTTACACCAGTAATCATCTGGTTTTTCTTATTCCTTATTCCTTTAAAAATTTTCTTTAAAGCTGATATTGGAACCTATCTTGTCTTTGTTCTTTCGATCACTGTCCTTATGCTTGTGTTCACGCAAATCGGCGCCCTGGTAGGGAGTATCAGCAGGTCAAGAATGCAGATTGCCGGTATTGCCGTCATCCTCTGGTTCTATTTCTTTTTCTTACATGACTTTGCCCTGTTATCCATCATCCAGGATGTGACCCATGAGAATGTAAAGCTATTCTCGATTGCCTACTTTTTAAATCCAATACAGGCAGTAAGGATGTATCTTGAAACAGGAGTAGGGATTTACTCTTTCGGTCACATGTCACGTCTATTGAAATCATTCATGTGGCTGCAGCCGGGGGCCTTCCTCGGAGCCAGTTTTGTTTTTTGGATGGCCGCTACATTTATCAGTTCTGTGCTGCTGCATCGCAAGGAGGGTTTTGAATGATCAGCGTTTCTGGTTTGACACAATCATATGGAAATGATGAAATCTTGAACAATATCAGCCTTTCTATCGAGAAAAACGAAGTATGTGCCCTCGTAGGCAGGAACGGAGCTGGCAAGTCTACTTTTATCAATAGTTTACTTGGCCTGATTCCCATCAAGAAAGGCGAAATACACGTAAATGGCAAGCCTCGAAAAAGGAATAACCGCTGGAAAAACGAGATTGCCTATTTGCCGGAAAAATTCATGCTATATCCCTCTTTGACAGGTTACGAAAATATCGTGTTCTTTGCACAGGCTGGCAAAGGAAACGCGGATGCGAAAAAAATAAAGCAGATCTTGAATTCCGTGGGACTTTGGGAAGACCGGAACAGGTCCATCAAGGGCTATTCAAAAGGAATGCTCCAGAGACTGGGGCTTGCCATCACTCTTTATCAGGATTCCGACATATTGATTCTGGATGAACCTACAAGCGGAATTGACCCAATGGGCCGCAAGGAGATCCTGGAAGTGCTTCACTCTTTGTCGGGTAAAACCATCCTGCTCTCTTCCCATCATTTAGAGGAAATCAAACAAATCTGTACACATGTAGCTTTTTTAGATAAAGGAAAAATGACGAAATACACAGTTGATGATTTTTTAAGAATTCAGGAATTAGGAGGCATGGAGAAATGAAAAAATTATTCTTTTCACTATTCATATTGCTAGCGACACAGTTAACAGGCTGCAGTCAAGAGCCAGTTTGGAATGTAGAAATCAACAAAGAACCAGTCTTTTCAAACGGGAAAGAGTCAAACTTTGAAATCATGGTGATGGAGGATGGAGCCGCTGTAAAGGACCTCCAGATTTCCGCCGAGTTTGCGATGGCCAGTATGGACCATGGAAGTATTAATGTTGAACTGGAAGAAATATCTGATGGTGTTTATTCTGGAAGTGCCATATTTTCAATGGCAGGAGAATGGGAAGCAGTTTTCACTCTTGAAAAGGACGGATTTAAGCAAGAAAAAGTCATTAACCTTAATGTGAAAAAAGCGGAAGGTGTCGCTTCCCTTAATGGTGAATGGATCACAGATGAAGACCTGGAATTTTACCAGTTCATCAATAAACTTCATATTGAAATCAACCGGGAAACAGACCGAGAAAAATATACCGGAGAAAAGCTGGATGAAGCACTTGCTTATTGGGATAACCAGGAAAAGCTGAATCAGGATAAAAATCAGCTCTTGACGCAAATCATCAGACTAAGGGTCATGGCAATGCTTGGCCAAGAAAAAGGACATAAGGTAACAGATGAGGAAGTGAACGGAGCCATTGAAAAAGTACGTGCTCAATACAGCAGCTCAGACGCAGCAAAAAGACTGATTGCACAATTTGGCGAAGAAAAGTTCTGGAGCATCCAGCAGCAGCAATACGCCCGGATCGTCCTGACACAAAAGGTCCAGAATGATTTAATTGAAAAAATAAAAAAGGAAAATCCCAAAGCAGGAGAACAAGAAGTTCTTTTCACAGCCGAAAAGGAATATGAAGAGTTGTTAGTCAGCCAAGTGAACTCCTTGAAGATTAAGATCATGTAAAGTCCTCTGCCATGAGGACTTTTTTTGATTATTGTCGATTTTCGTTATAATTTATGAGTGATTACTCACTTTACAAAGTGTTTCTTTTCAGTTATTCTTTTAGTGAGTGATTACTCACTTTAAAAAGGATGGTGAAAATCAATGATTGTTTCAACCAAAAATGTAAGTAAACGCTATGGTAAGCATGATGTCTTGAAGAATATTAATTTAGAAATTGAAAGCGGCGAAATATTCGGGTTGCTTGGACCTTCTGGAGCAGGAAAAACGACTCTCGTTCGGCAGCTCGTCGGCCTGGAAATGCCGAGTGAAGGTGAAAATTATCTTTTCGGTGAAAAAATGCCTTCCCTGAAGCTGATTGAAAGGATTGGCTATATGGCCCAATCGGATGCACTTTATACTGAGTTATCTGCGAAAGAAAACCTGGAGTTCTTCGCATCCTTATTTGGTCTTAAGGGAGCTCAGCGGAAAAAGCGTATTTTAGAAGTGATGGAGCTTGTGGATTTATCTCAGCATCTTAATAAGCTGGTAACCAATTATTCTGGTGGCATGAAACGCCGTCTTTCCCTTGCTTCAGCACTGCTGCATGAACCGGATTTGTTGATTCTCGATGAGCCGACTGTCGGCATCGACCCTGTGCTGCGCCAGAGCATCTGGTCGGGTTTTTATCATTTGAAAACACAGGGAAAAACGCTAATTGTCACAACGCATGTCATGGATGAAGCAGAGAAATGCGACAGATTGGGATTGTTACGAGATGGTCGTCTGATCGCGGTGGGAACTCCTGATGAATTGAAGGAACGGACCGGTTCTGCAAGCATCGAGGAAGCATTTTTAGCCTATGGAGGTGTTCAGCATGAGAATTAGAGCTTTGGTGATTAGGATTATCCGGCAATTCCTCAGGGATAAAAGAACACTGGCAATGATGCTTGTTGCCCCCTCTCCTGATCCTGACGATGCTCCACCTTGTTTTTAACGGGGAAAACTATATCCCGAAGATCGGGTTGGTCGATATCCCGGACCCTGTGATGGAGAAACTCGATATCGATGACGCAAAAATAACAGAATATGATTCTCTGAAAGTTGCTAAGGAGGATACATTGAATCATGAAATAGATGGGTATATTGTTTTTGAAGGCCCTATGCTGGATAAAATTGTTCTCGAAGGAAGCGACCCATCTGTGAACGGCGCTGTGATGAAATGGTTCCAGAAGGCAACCAAATCACTGATCCCTGCTAACGGACAAACGGAGTTTACCGTCGATTATCTGCATGGCTCCAGTGAAATGGGCCAGTTTGACTATTTTGGACCGGTATTGCTCGGCTTCTTCGCCTTCTTCTTTGTGTTCCTCATCTCCGGAATTTCTTTTTTACGGGAAAGAACGAGCGGCACGCTTGAAAAACTGCTCTCAAGCCCGCTGCGAAAATGGGAAATTGTCATCGGCTATGTCCTTGGCTTCGGAATCTTCACAATGCTGCAGGCTACGCTGATTGCCTGGTATGCAATTTACGTCCTAGGAATGCTGATGGAAGGTTCATTCATCTATGTGTTGCTGATTACTCTGTTGTTATCGATGACAGCATTGACGCTTGGCACCCTGTTATCGGCGTTTGCCAATAATGAATTCCAGATGATCCAGTTCATCCCGATCATCATCGTACCGCAGTTTTTCTTCTCTGGATTGATCAATCTTGATACGATTTCCGATTGGCTGAGCTGGCTTGGGACAATCACTCCGCTGTATTATGCTGCTGAGGCATTGCGTGATATTATGGTGAGAGGATATGGATGGGATGCCATCTATGGAAATCTATTGATGCTGGCCGGGTTTTCAGCACTGTTCATGTTCCTGAATATTTTGGCATTGCGGAAACACCGGGCAGTTTAACCGCGGTGAAAGGAGCAACTCATGAGTGATCAAGACTTTAAAATTGACGAGCTAATGGACGGAGACGAACTGACTGATAAGCAGAAGAAAATCATCATATCAGCAATCGAATCTTTTGCCGAGAAAGGATATTCCGCTACGTCAACCAGTGAAATCGCCAAAAAGGCAGGCGTCGCTGAAGGTACGATTTTCAGGCATTATAAAACGAAGAAGGATTTGCTGCTGGCAATTGTCGCTCCCGTGATGGCAAAGTTTGTGGCACCTTTTATCATAAAAGATTTGCAGAAGGTCCTTCATCAGGATTACGAGCATTTTGAAGATTTTCTTACTGCCATGCTTTTGAATCGCCGTGATTTCCTTATCAAAAATCTTGCTACAGTTAAAATTCTGGTGCAGGAAATTCCGTTCCATCCTGAATTGAGGGAATTATTTAAGGAACATATTGCATTAAAAGTATATGAACGCTTCGAGAAAATTGTCGAACATTATCAGGCAAAAGGACAAGTCATTGAGATTCCAGCCTATAGCGTCGTGAGAATGACGTTTACATCCGTATTTGGCTATTTGATTGCACGATATATGATCCTTCCCGAAGCAGACTGGGACGATGAAGCAGAAATAGAGGCGACAATTCAATTCATCATGCATGGATTGGCTAAACCAAATAGCAGCAAAGAATAAACCGGGTGTGCGTGCCCGGTTTTTGTTTTGGAAACTGGAAAAAATCGCAGAGAATTTCCAATTCGCTATAAAAATATAGATTTCGCTTTAAAAATCAGATTTTCGCTATATTATTGGATTTTTCGCTATAAAAATCAAGTTTCCGCTATAAAAATCAATTTTTCGCTATAATATTCGATTTTTCGCTATAACCTTCCTGCTAAGGTTCTCGTTTATGGATAAACCCGCCTAGCTTCCAGCTGTTTAGCGCCTTTTTATGCGACTGCTTTAAAAATTTATAAAAAACTAACTAAATTAGCGCAATCGGTCAACTTTTACACGATAAAGTCTGTCATCGCCTTCACCCGGGGTGCCGCGGCCGTCTGTATTGTTGCTGATGAAGTAAAGATACTCCCCATCCACGATGACATCGCGTATTCTCCCTAATCCAGTGACGACTTCCCTTGTTGTTTTCGCGGCAGGATTGAACTCGCGCAACGCATTGCCTCTTAATGTTGCGACATATAACTTCCCTTCATACGCAGCCATTCCCGATGGTGCCCATGTATCACTTCCTGACTGGAAAATCGGCGCTTCCATCCCTTGCTTCGTGTCATCGCCGGTTATCTCCGGCCAGCCATAGTTTTTCCCGGCCTCAATCAGATTGATTTCATCATGCGCGGAGGGTCCGTGTTCACTGGCATAAAGCGCGCCATCCTCCGACCAAGTCAGTCCCTGCGGATTTCGGTGACCATAGCTGTAGACATAGGAGTTTTCAAATGGGTTATCTGCCGGAACAGATCCATCTAGATTCAGGCGCAGGATTTTGCCGCCGAGCGAACTTAAATCCTGGGCAATTTCCGGATTGGTTGCCGCATCACCTGCCGTGGCGTATAGCTTTCCATCCGGTCCGATTTTCAGCCTGCCTCCGTGGTGAAAGCGTCCGCTCGGGATTTTATCAAGTAGCAGCTTGCCTTCCTCCCAATCGCCATTGTTCAAAGTCAGTTCGACAATCCGATTGAACTGTCCGGTGCCATTCTCGTATGTGTAATAGGCAAAGGCCTTGTTGGACTGCTCGAAATCTGGCGCGAGCACAAAGCCAAGAAATCCGGCTTCAGCAGCTTGTGACACTTCCTTTTTAAAAGAAACCTTCTGTCTCTCTGTGTTACTGCCTTCCACTTTTACAATTGAACCCGGGCGTTCGCTCAAGTAAAAGGTAGCGCCGCTTTTATTGATTGACCACGGCACTTCCAGATTTTCTGCGACAACCTCAAGCTGTTCGGCCTGGGCAACCGCTTCTTTGTCTTCTGGTTTTTGTTTCACTTCACCAGCAGGCTTCGTTTCATCACCGCCACCTGAACAGCCTGCAATCATCAGCAGCATTGCCAACATCACATACAAGAATCTTTTCATGACACACGTCCTTTCCTAATATAAAGCCCATTCTAAAATCAGAAGCCTTACTCCACTAAAATTCAGAATTTCTAATCCACTAATAAATCAGAATTTCTAATCCACTCAAAAATTAAATGTCCAGTACCTTCATAATTGCTTTCCCTACGCCGCTTTCTTCATTCGTCGCTGTCACTTCGCCGCAAAGTTCTTTGATTTCCTGCGCTGCATTGCCCATCGCTACCGGTTTGCCGACTTTTTTCATCATCGATACGTCATTGAAATTGTCGCCAAGCGCCATTGTTTCTTCCAGGCTGATTCCTCTTGATGCGACGAATTTTTCCAGGGCGACTCCCTTTTGAGCATCTAAGCTTGTGATTTCAATGTTTTCACGCCCGGAGGAACTGACCGCAAGCCCTGAAATTTCCTTCAGCCCAGCCTTTGCGGCCTCAAGCTTGTCATCATCCAGTGAAAAAGCCAACAGCTTGTAGATTTCATATTGGTCGTCCTCGAATAATTCGTCATAATGGTCAATCTTCTTAATCAGTCCCTTATGAATTCTTTCCTCAGCAGCCTCTGCGATTTTTTCGATCGGCACTTCAGGATTTGCGGTTGAGAAAATATCAACAATGATCGTGACCGCCATATCCTCATCTTCAGTAAAGGTGCCTGTATTGGTGTATACCTCGAAATACACGCCGCTTTCCACAAGTCTTAGCGCTGCCTGCCGAGCCTCATCCTTGTTCAGCGGGCTTGAAGAAACGATTTCCCCATCCTCCGAACGAACCTCGGCTCCATTCACACAAATCATCGGCAGCTTAAGACCTGCTTCCTCAAAAACGAAACTTGCTTCCTGGAACGATCTTCCGGTTGCGACAACGACTTCTACTCCCTGCTCTTTTGCTTTTAAAATCGCTTCCTTATTCTCCGCAGTAATCTGCTGGGAAGCAGTCAACAATGTCCCGTCCATATCTGTAGCTATACATTTAATCATATCTTCACCTTCAGTCATTATTTTTCAGTATTATCAATCATGATAGACCTTCAAACTCTCGACAGCAACTAATACGTGTATATACTAGTTCATCTCTTTTTCTAAGGATAGGGTAGGCTCCCTATTCTGCAGTTACAACCTCATAATCTCAAAATGTAAATTTCTCTTAAACTTACATATTGTCTTCCTAATAATCATATGCTATTATGAATCCACAGCTGCAATCGTTTGCATATCAAGGGTGGCAGTATAGCCAAAATGTTCAGGAATCCATTTACATCAATGTTTTCCTTACTTTTATCCTAAACATGTAAGCGTTTTAATGATGTTGTGTATAACAATTACTTCTATGGATTTATGCAAAAATATGCAAACGGTTTCGGAATGCAAGTGGTTGCATGCAAAAAATAAATATTTGGGGGTATCTCACAATGAAAGCAAAAAAACTATTTCCAGCAGTTCTTTCTCTGGGACTTTTGATTGGCGGAGGACTTGCAGGATGTTCATCAAGCGATGACAAGACTTCTGGCGAAAATGGAAAAGACGGGGAGAAAGTAACCGTTGATATTTTCCAATTCAAGGTTGAGTTCAAGGATCAGTTCGAAGACATTGCAAAAGCTTATGAAGAAGCAAATAAAGATGTTGACATCAACATTACAACTGTGGGCGGCGGCGAAGATTACGGCGCAGCACTTAAATCAAAGTTCGCTTCTGGCAACGAACCTACTATTTATAACGTAGGCGGACCTCAGGACGTTGCAGACTGGAATGATAAGCTCGCAGACCTTTCTGACACAGAAGCTGCAAAAGCTGCTCTTAGCGGAACTCTTGAAGGCGTAACAAAAGACGACAAAGTACTTGGACTTCCGTACAACCAGGAAGGCTACGGCTTCATCTATAACAAAGAGATTTTTGAAAAAGCTGGTATCGATCCAAAGAGCATCACTAGCTACAGCGCTTTGGAAGATGCAGTAAAGACTTTAGACAGCAAGAAGAAAGACCTTGGTCTTACATCTGTATTTGCTCTTCCAGCAAAAGAAACATGGGTAACTGGACTTCACCTTTCAAACGTGTTCCTTGCGCCTGAGTTTGACCAAAACGTAATCAACGCATTCGAATCGAAGGAAGTTACTTTTGAACACGGTGATGCATTCAAGAAGATTCTTGACCTGCAGAACAAATACTCTGACCAGCCTACTGTAAGCCTTGACTACGCTAAGCAAGTGGAAGAGTTGTTCTCTACTGGCAAAGCAGCAATCATCCAGCAAGGTAACTGGGTATCCGGGTCAATCGCTGGAATCGACGAAGAGCTTGCGAGCAGCGGCGTAGGAATCCTTCCGATCCCAGTTGAAGGCTATAAAGAAGATTCAATCCCGGTTGGCGTGCCAATGTACTGGGCTGTTAACAGCAACAAGGACGAAAAAGAAGTAGCAGCAGCTAAAGACTTCTTAGACTGGTTATATACTTCTGAAGAAGGTAAAACAGCGGTAATCGAAGATTTCAAATTCATTCCTGCTTATGAAGGATACGACGCTAGCAAGATCTCTGATCCACTTGCAAAAGAAATCTATGAATACTCTTCAGCTGGCAAAACATTGGCTTGGACTTTCATGGGTTACCCAACTGGATGGGGACAAGAAAAGCTTGGAATCAACATCCAAAAATATGTAAGCGGCGAAATGACATGGGACGAATTAGTCGAAGAGTCTTCGAAAGCTTGGACAGAAGCTCGTAAGTAATAGGTTTTAACAAAGGAAGGAAACAGAACGGCTGCGGCTGTTTTGTTTCCTATCTTTTTTCCATGAAGAGGTTTTACATAGACTTCTTAGGAAAGAGATTTGTTTCCCCTGATATCACAAAGATAGGAGGATTTACAGATGCGAAACCGGAACCTCTGGTATTGGCTTTTCCTGGCTCCAGCCTTGCTCGCGCTTGCTGTTGTGGTTATTTTGCCGCTGGCATTCGGTGTGTACTACTCATTTACAGATTGGAACGGGATTAGGATACCTTCATTTGTAGGCCTTGAACATTATAAAGCGCTTTTTGCGGAAGAAGAATTTAAAGATGCGTTGTGGTTCACAACAAAGTTCACTGTTGTTTCTGTGTTCCTGATCAATTTCTTCGGCCTTTCACTTGCCTTGCTTGTCACGCAAAAATTCAGGACGAATAACATCCTGAGAACGATTTTCTTCATGCCGAACCTGATTGGCGGACTGATTTTAGGATTCATCTGGCAATTCATTTTCACAAAAGTTTTTGCGAGCGTCGGAGAACTGATTGGCGTTGAAGCTTTAGAGGGATGGCTGTCCACTGAGACAACAGGCTTCTGGGCAATGGCGATTCTGATGAGCTGGCAGATGGCTGGTTACATCATGGTCATCTATATTTCCTTCCTTGAAGGAGTGCCACAGGAATTGCTTGAAGCCGCAGAAATTGACGGAGCGAACAGTCTTCAGCGTTTCTATCACGTTACCTTCCCGCTCGTCATGCCTGCATTCACAGTCAGCTTGTTCCTGACACTTTCAAACTCATTCAAGCTTTACGACCAAAACCTGTCGCTCACTGGCGGCGGACCATACAATTCCACACAGATGGTCGCAATGGAAATCTTCAAAACTGCCTTTGTGGAAAACGCAATGGCATTCGCACAGGCAAAAGCGGTCATTTTCTTCCTGATCGTTGCGGCTATTTCGCTTACACAGGTTTATATCAATAAAAAACGGGAGGTCGAGATGTAATGAAAAAGAAGAAGCAAAGCAGAATCATTCTTGAAATTCTCGGCATCATCCTTGCCCTGATCTGGCTCTCCCCGTTTTACTTGATGATCGTTAACTCTTTCAAGACGAAACGAGAAATGTTTGAGGATACAATAAAGCTTCCGGATGTTTTTTCATTCGAGAATTACACAGTTGCTTTCGAGCGTCTTGATTTTATCAAAACGTTTTTCAATTCCGTTTTAATCACCGTGCTTGCCGTAGCGGTAATTATCGTTTTCTCCTCAATGGCTGCCTATGCCCTTTCAAGGCGCGGAGGCAAAACGAGCGGTATCATATTTATGCTGTTTGTAGCTGCAATGCTCATCCCTTTCCAGTCGGTTATGATTCCATTGGTTTCCATTTTTGGTAAACTTGAAATGTTGAACAGGGGCGGACTCGTTTTCATGTACCTTGGTTTTGGGGCAAGCTTATCGATTTTCCTTTATCATGGAACATTGAGCGGGATTCCAAAATCGCTTGATGAAGCAGCAACCATCGATGGTGCGAATCGATTCCAGATTTTCTGGCATATCATTTTCCCGATGCTTAAACCGGTTTCCGTTACAGTGGCAATCCTGAACATCATCTGGATCTGGAATGACTATCTGCTTCCATCTCTCGTAATCAACAAGCCGGGAATGGAAACAATACCTCTGAAGATGTTCTTCTTCTTTGGTGAGTATACGAAGCAATGGCATCTAGCGCTGGCAGGACTGACGATCGCAATCATTCCAGTCATCATTATTTATTTCTTCCTTCAAAAGCAAATCATCAAAGGTGTTTCAGAAGGTTCGGTAAAATAATCGATACTATAGGAGAGACGACCAATGGCAGTCACAATCAAAGATGTAGCGAAGGCAGCCGGTGTGTCACCTTCAACCGTTTCAAGGGTGATTAAAGATCACCCTCATATCAATGAAGGAACGAAGAAGCGTGTACGGAAGTTGATGGAGGAATTGGGTTACCACCCGAATTTCCAAGCACGGAGCCTGGTGGTAAGGAGTACTGAGACAATCGGTATCGTCATGCCAAATTCAGCAACCCAAGCATTGCAAAACCCATTTTTCCGCGAAGTCATCAGGGGAATCAGCATGAAAGCCCATGAGCACCAGTTTGGTGTCTATTTAACGACGGGCATCACGGATGAGGAGATCTTCCAGCAGGTCGTTTCAATGGTGCAGGGCCGCAGAGTTGACGGCATTATCCTCTTGTATTCAAAAACGGATGACAAAATCATGGACTACTTGCTGAAGCAGAAGTTTCCGTTTACCGTCATAGGACGTCCGAACATGAATGCTGAGCGGATTACCTATGTGGATAATGACAATATTTATATCACCAAACAGGTAACTGATTATCTGATCAAGCTTGGGCATCAAAAAATTTCTTTCATCGGTTTTAACCTGGAGCATGTTTTTACAATTGACCGGCTTGAAGGATATAAACAAGCACTCCAGGAAGCCGGCATTTCCTATGACGAAAAATATATTATCCATGAGCAATGTTTAAAATCTGAAGGAAAAGAAGGAATCACCAAATTCCTGTCTACCCATGAGCCGCCTACTGCCCTGGTAGTGGCCGATGATTTTACCGCAATTGAGCTTATGAGTTATTCCGAGGAACTGAATATCAAGGTACCTGAGGAAATCTCAATAGTAAGCTTCAATGATGTACCGCTCGCGGCACATATGAAGCCGCAGCTGACTTCTGTTAATATCGACATCTTCCAGTTAGGTTTCGAAGCGGCTAACTGTTTAATAGAAATCATCAAAAAACCAGATGCTTTGCCGAAAAGGGTCACAATTCCGGCAAGGATGATTGAACGTAAATCTTGCAGTCCGATTAATAAGTAAGTCTCAGAGAGTGCAAAATGACTAATGTAAAGACACATCAGGATCATTCAAAGAAATGAGGGTTCACATGAAACACACATGGTGGAAAGAGGCTGTTGCCTATCAGGTATATCCAAGGAGCTTCAAGGATTCCAATGGCGACGGCATCGGTGATTTGCAAGGAATGATATCAAAACTTGATTACTTAAAGGACTTAGGAATCGATGTGATCTGGATTTGTCCAATGTACAAATCTCCTAATGACGATAATGGTTATGATATCAGTGATTATCAAGATATCATGGATGAGTTCGGAACGATGGAAGACTTTGACCAGCTGCTTGCTGAAACGCATAAGCGCGGCATGAAGCTGATCATCGACCTAGTCATCAACCATACGAGCGATGAGCACCAATGGTTCATTGAGTCACGTGAATCCCAGGACAGTCCTAAACGCGACTGGTACATCTGGCGCGACGGCAAGGATGGCGCTGAGCCGAACAACTGGGAGAGTATTTTCGGCGGATCTGCCTGGGAGTATGATGAGCAGACAGATCAGTACTTCCTGCATATTTTCTCCCGCAAACAGCCCGATTTGAACTGGGAAAACAAAGACGTCCGTACTGCTTTATACGATATGATCAACTGGTGGCTTGATAAGGGAATTGACGGTTTCCGTGTCGACGCGATCAGCCATATCAAAAAAGAAGAAGGCTTGAAAGACATGCCTAATCCCGAAGGAGTGCAGTATGTTTCTTCTTTTGACAAGCATATGAACGTCGATGGGATCCAGACATTCCTGGAAGAGCTGAAGGAAGAAACGTTCTCAAAGTACGACATCATGACAGTCGGCGAAGCAAATGGCGTCAGCATTGAGGAAGCGGATCTTTGGGTCGGCGAGGAACAAGGAAAGTTCAATATGGTATTCCAGTTTGAACACCTTGATCTCTGGGATTCTGAAAAGAAGGCACTCGACCTGGCAAAGTTGAAGAACACTTTTACCCGCTGGCAAAAAGGCCTTGAAGGACACGGCTGGAATGCATTATTCATTGAAAACCATGATAAAGCCCGTATCGTTTCAACATGGGGCGATGACAAGGAATACTGGCGCGAAAGTGCAACAGCGCTCGCTTCGATGTACTTCCTGATGCAGGGTACTCCTTTCATCTATCAAGGCCAGGAAATCGGGATGACCAATGTCCAGTTCCCTTCAATTGAGGATTACGATGATGTCGCAATCAAGAACCTGTATAAAATTCGCCGCGAAAACGGTGTGCCACATGAAGAGATCATGGATTTCATCTGGGCGACAAGCCGCGACAATTCCCGTACGCCAATGCAATGGTCAGCTGCTGACAACGCCGGTTTCTCAACAGGCAAGCCTTGGATTGGGACGAACCCGAACTACAAAGAAATCAATGTTGAAGCCCAGCTTCAAGACCCTGGCTCCATTCTCCATTTTTACAAAAAAATGATTGAGATGAAAAAGACCAATGAAATTTTCACATACGGCACATATGATTTGGTTCTTGAAGACCATACACAAATCTATGCTTACACAAGAACAATGGGCGACAAACAAGCGCTGGTCATCTCTAACCTTACAAACGAGCCTGCAGCCTTTGAATTCAACGGATTCCCACTTGAATCAAGCCAATTGCTGCTGAACAACTATAAGGTTGAAGAACAGGAATCACTGTTTACCATGAAGCCATATGAAACAAGAGTATATTTGAAGTGATTTTTAAAGGAGTGCCGGATTTTTATGATGGCACTCCTTTTTTATAGGCTATTTTTCACGAAAATGTTACTTTAACAGGGTCTGTGACCGAATCTCTGCGATGAATTAATCAAGCTTTTAGTATATTTTCGATCAATTGCACGGTTATTCTGCATAATTGCTCGCTTTTTCTCCTTAATTGCACGCTTGTGCCAGTTAATTGCACGGTCATCCTCATTAATTGCACGCTAACCCGATATAATTGTACCATCATCCTAAATTTGAAAAAAACGACTATCCATTACATTCAATATCAAGAGGCATTTACATTACCTAATAACAAAAGTCTGATATACAACATCTTCCCCATCCTGCACTTCCGACTGTTCTACAAAGTCTATCTCCATTTGCCTGTAGATTTTTTTCCAAAAATGCACTGCGGTTAGATTGTTAACGAGCTGGGATATGTAATAACTGCCTTTATTTTCAGCAATGATCTCTGTTACAGCTGCTTTGGCGACTCCTTTTCCACGGAAGGTATTCAGGATAAAAAAGTCATTGATCACTTTATCTACTCTTGTCGTAAAAGGTGCTTCGAGGATCAAGACAAAGCCTGCCAGCTTTTCATCAGCAATAATAAAGTAAGGAGTGACCCCTTCTTTTTCCCCTATTAACGAAAATGAATCAAATTCAAAACTGCCAGACTCACTGATCTGCAATCCATCTGTATAAGCGGATAAATCATGCAGGTAGAGTGAATATAAGTTACGCAGCACTTCCTTTTTATCTTGATTGATTTTTTCCAAAGTTACTTTCATACTGATTCTCCCTGATTAAATGAGGTAATAGTCCTATTAAGAATTCAAGCAAAACAGAAGGAATCCTGCTAAAAAAAGTTGAATTTTACATGAAGGTGGCGGATGGGAGTTTAGCTTGCTTGCTTTAGGATAATATAATTCAGGAAGGAATTGGACCGAGAAAAGGGTTGGCAAAACAGGGGTTATGCATTAAAATAATTTTTGGCTTATAAATATGTATTCTAAGGGTGAAATCATTTTGGAAAAACCATTGCGTAAAACACGATCTACCGGGGACTTTTTAGCATTCATCATTCCCTCGTTAATAGGAATATTTTTCTTTATGTTACCAATCTCCTATAATGGAGAAATCACGATACCAATCGCTGTCCTTTCCGGATGGCTCCAGGAACTGCTTGGCGGCACGCTTCCTGCAATCATGACGGTGATCATTGTTCTGACTTTAATCGGGACCTTATTGATAAAAACGGTCAGACCTGAAATCCTGAATCGTAATCATTTCTTGAAATCATTGTTTGATGTACCGACAATCTGGCTTATTGCCAGGATTTTAGGAGCTATTTTTGCAGTTATGACCTTATTTCAATTAGGACCGGAAGCAGTCTGGTCAGCTAACACAGGCGGCCTTCTGCTCAATGACCTTTTGCCAATCCTTTTCTCTGTTTTTCTATTTGCGGGATTATTCCTGCCATTATTGCTGAACTTCGGCCTGCTTGAATTATTCGGAACCTTAATGGTCAAAATCATGCGCCCTATTTTCACATTGCCTGGCCGTTCTTCCATCGATACTCTCACATCATGGCTTGGCGATGGCACAATTGGAGTTCTACTGACAAGCAAACAATATGAAGAAGGATATTACACGAAAAGAGAAGCGGCTGTCATCGGGACGACATTCTCTGTTGTCTCCATCACTTTCAGCCTTGTCGTCATTTCCCAGGTTGACCTGGCTCACATGTTCGTTCCCTACTATCTGACTGTGACACTGGCTGGTGTGGTTGCAGCCGTCATCCTTCCGCGAATCCCGCCTCTTTCCAGGAAGCAGGATACGTACTATGTGGAGCAGAACAACGACTACTCTGAGGAGAACATTCCTGATGGATATACACCTTTCTCCTGGGGAATGGCACAGGCTGTCGATAAAGCAAGCAGCAATAAGAGCTTCAAAGATTTCTTCCTTGCCGGTATCCGCAATATCCTTGATATGTGGATGGGTGTTGCGCCGATCGTCATGGCGCTTGGAACACTGGCGCTGATTGTCGCAGAATACACACCCGTATTCCAATGGCTTGGTATGCCGTTCATTCCACTGCTCGAGCTGATGCAGGTACCAGAGGCGAAGGCGGCATCTGAAACACTGATTGTCGGCTTTGCGGACATGTTCCTTCCTTCCGTAATCGGTGCTGATATCGCAAGCCCGATGACAAGGTTCATCATTGCGTCTGTTTCCGTGACACAGCTGATCTATATGTCTGAGGTTGGCGGACTGCTGCTAGGATCCAAGATTCCTGTCAGCTTCGGGGAATTATTCATCATTTTCCTTCAGCGTACACTTGTTACATTGCCAATCATCGTATTGGTTGCACATATTCTTTTTTAAGATAAAAAGTAAAATGGAGCCCCTGTCCAAGGGGCTCCATTTGTTTTTTCTAGCACTGGAATGACCGGATCTGTCTTAGGTCCATGCCGTAGTAAACCCATCCTCTGCGGCGGCTCCATCTCCAGCCGGCAACGGAGTTTCTGCCAAGGAAGACTGGATAGAACCAGAAGCTTCTGCCATCGATCAGCCAGATATACGTATAGCGGAACATACATCTCCTGATTCCGCCAGGGTCGACTGCGAAGGCTGTTGCCTGTTCTTGTGGTACAAATGCAGGAGGCGGCGATGTTGGCGGCCCTCCTGCCTGGCCACCGCCCGGTACACCTCCAGGACCGCCAGGAAAGCCGCCAAATGTTCTCAATTCTTCCTGCTGATAATAGTCCTTTTCATAAAAGCCATAATCATCCTCAAATTGCTGATTTTGTGCATATGGGTTGAAGTTATTAAAGTACAAACTCATATCCCCTCTCTAAAAGTCTTCCATGTAATGTATGCAAAACGCCCAATTCGGTGCTAGTTGG
Organism: Mesobacillus subterraneus; assembly: GCF_020524355.2. Lineage (NCBI taxonomy): Bacteria > Bacillati > Bacillota > Bacilli > Caryophanales > Bacillaceae > Mesobacillus > Mesobacillus subterraneus. The sequence continues at coordinate 4,516,674 of NZ_CP129019.1, read as the reverse complement.
TAAGGCTTTCCATTTCCTTTTGAAGTTGGCTGGTGATCTCGTCTACCTTGGCAAAATCCATGGCTTCGATGTAGATGGCCTCCAATTGGTCACGCAGCTCTTTTGCGTGAGCTAGTGAGGCTATGGCTTCGTTCATCTTCGCTTTATACCTTCCGCCAACATCCTTGATCTCTGCTTCGTATTTTTCATCTGTACCAGGAGTGATCAACTCTGAATACATATCAATGATTTCATCCGTCTCTCTCTCCGGAAAATATTCATGTGGCGCGGTGCTGTCGAAAATCGCGAAGTCGAGCTCGCGGACGATGACCATATCCAGGCTATGCGGGTCGAAACCGCAATGATAGACTTCAACGTCATAGCCTCGCGACTGTCCTTCCGCAGCAATTTTTTTTCAGCATGGTCGACTTTCCAGAACCTGGCCGGCCTTTAATGAAATACCTCTTGCCAACCGTCTCAGTCAGATTTGGTACAAAGTCGACTGCACCAACCGGAGTGGCTGCACCCCAGGAATCGGTCAAACACCCTGCCAGTTCCTTCTGAAGATGTACTGTCTGCGAAAAACTGATCCATTAATTTGTTTGTCAGCTCGTTCGCCTTTTCGAAGTCCATGTTCTCAATGTAGATTTTTTCCCACTCGTCATGGATTCTCAAAGCTTCGGCAAAAAGGCTGTAGGCGGAATTAAATGCCCCGCTGATTTTTTCACTAAGCTGCAGGATCATTTCCTTGTGCTCATGGAGCTTTCCGGAATCCCACGCTTCACCCAGATTGACGTACTCCTCTACCGCCCCAGGTGCTTTCGGTTCGATGACATGAGGCGCCGTTCCATCAACGATCCCGGCATTTAATTTGGGAATCAGCACACCATCAATCGATTTATTGTCTGATGAACAATGCAGGAATTGTACTTCATAGCCTTTTTCATGCCATTCATTGCCGATCTTTTTCATGAGCGATGATTTCCCTGTTCCTGGTCCGCCCTTCAATATGAATAGCCGGGACAGGCCATGCAAGCTGGAATCATATAAGCTGTAAAAACCGCGGGCAGTGTTTCCGCCGGCAAAGTAATTCAGGATTTTTCCTGACATAGAATCGCACTCCCTCCAACCGTTCTTATAAACGGCAAGTTTTCGCTTCCTCCTTACTATATGCAGGGCATTTGTTCTGGGTGATTGCCCATATTTCATTCCAGCTTTGTCTTTCATGTCTCTATTTCCCGGGCAAGTCTATTGGCGGATTACCTCCATTATAGAAATGCCTCTTGTTGATTTTCGTTTAGGTGTGGAAGTTCATAAGCGGAGAATTTCCAGTAATTGTATAAAAAGGAGGCTTCTGAAGCAGAAATTAGCTGTGACCTCCCGGTTAACTGCAATAAATAGGTCAAAATCCAACGATTTGGAACCAATAAACGGAAAAATGACCCTTATTTTCAAAGAAATAAGGGTCATTTTCAATTTATGCTGAATTTTTCCGTTAAAGTGGTGAAAACAACAATAAAAAACTACAGCTCAAACTGTGGTTTAATCTATTTCGTCAATTGACCATATTTCCCCATAGCAGCATTTAAAAGCTGGTCTGGTGCCAACTCGACCTGGAAGCCGATTTTCCCTGCGCTGACGATGATGGTCTCGAGCTCTTGGGCACTCTCATCCAAAAACGTCGGATAGTCCTTTTTCATTCCGATGGGTGAACAGCCGCCGCGAATATAGCCGGTGAATTTCTGGATATCCTTAACCGGAAGCATTTCCACTTTCTTTTCGCCGGCTTCCTTCGCTGCCTTTTTCAGATCGAGCTCGGCTTCGACCGGAATGACGAAAACATATAAATCCTTGCTTGCCCCTGCTGCCACAAGCGTCTTGTAGACCTGCGAAGCATCGTGGCCAATTTTCCCCGCAACGGCAACGCCGTCAATCTTGCCATCCTTCGAGTCATAAGTAAGGACCTCATACGGCACCTTCTGCGTGTCAAGAATCCGCATTGCATTTGTTTTAACCTTAGCCATCCTGGTTCCTCCTTAGTTGAAGGTATTTAGGATAATTTTACCTTAGGGCAGGTGGTCGATTCAATTACGTTCTTTATAGGCTTAGCCCTGAAATCTCGAGTTCTCCAGATTCCGATTCACATTAACGGCTTTCCTGCCAACAGAAACGTATGTTAAGCCAGCTGACTCTGCCTCAGCCAAATCATAGCAGTTCCTTCCGTCAAAAATAACCGGGTCTCGCATGAGCAACGGAAAACGTTCTAAATCATATTGGGCGATTTGCGTCCACTCAGTCATGATGAAGACGAGGTCTGCTCCTTTGATGGCAGTATCGATGTTTTCAGTGTAGTAGAGCCGGCTTCCAAAAAGATTACCGGTATTGCGGGTGGCAGCCGGATCATATACGGAGATGTCTGCCTTTTCTTCAAGCAGTCGGGCTATCAGATCAACAGCTGGCGCCTCACGGATGTCATCCGTATGCGGCTTGAACGCCAGCCCCAGCACAGCCACCCTTTTGCCCTGAAGATTCCCAAACAACTCCCGGGCTTTCTCAAACAATTGCTGCTTCTGCCTGTTGTTTACCTCGATGACGGAGCGCAGGATTTTAAAGTCATAATCATATTCTTCCGTCAGTTTTTCCAGCGCCTTCGTATCCTTGGGGAAACAGGAGCCGCCATAGCCAATTCCCGCTTTTAAAAACTGGCTGCCGATCCGGCCGTCCATGCCCATTCCCTTCGCCACATCTTCAATGTTTGCGCCTGTGTGATCACACAGGTTGGCCACCTCATTGATGAAGCTGATTTTCGTCGCCAGGAAGGCATTTGAAGCATACTTAATGAGCTCCGCACTACGGATATCTGTCTGCAAAATCAGCCGTCCAAAAGGTTTATATAAATCAGCCACCGCACGGCCTGCCTTATGGTCATCTGCCCCGACAACGATCCGATCCGCATGGAAGGTATCAAGAATTCCTGAACCCTCGCGCAGGAATTCCGGACTTGAAACGACCTTCACCTGGATATTGTCAGGCGTGATTCTACGAAGCTCCTGATAGATCCTTTGATTAGTCCCTACTGGCACGGTGCTTTTAATAATAATGACTGCATCTCTGACCAGGTTCGTGCCAATCTGCTCAACAGCCCTCTCCAGGTATTCAAGGTTCGCCGATCCGTCCTCATTTTCAGGCGTCCCGACGGCAATAAAAATGTAATCCGCATTCTTACAGACCGATTTTGAATCGTATGTAAAATGAAGTCGCCCCTCTTTAAGATTCCTTTTGAGCATCTCCTCAAGACCAGGTTCATAAATTGGGCATCTCCCCTGGGAAAGGGCGGTGATTTTACGGTCATCTATATCAAAACACGTGACATTATAGCCTACTTCAGCAAAACAAACACCGGTAACAAGGCCAACATAGCCTGTCCCAAAAATCGTTATATCCATATTGGCCCTCCATTCTGATGCTCTCATTTTATCATGATGGAACCCCTTCCTTCTGCAATACGCTCTATTTGGCAAAAACTTGTCTATCTAAATTATTAGTGGGTAAAAGGAAAAATAGCATGATTTTCACCAATATAGGAAAAATTAGTTATTATGAAGATTTTCAAGGAGGATTGTTGATGAACGAATACACTTCAAAGCTGCCTCGTTTTCCTGAACCCTACTGGCGTAAAACAGCTGAGTTGCCTTCCTTTCCACAGCTGGAGGAGGACCTGAAGACAGACGTCGCGATTATTGGAGGCGGAATCACTGGATTGACCTCTGCCTATCTGCTGGCAAAGGCTGGTGTGAAAGTCGCTGTGATCGAGGCTGGCAGCATATTGAATGGAACAACCAGCCACACGACTGCAAAGATCACTGCACAGCACGGTGTCATTTACGATGAGCTGATCAACCATCATGGTGAGGAGAAGGCACGTCTTTACTATCAGGCCAACTATGACGCGGTGCAATTTGTCAAAAACCTTGTAAAAGAGCAGCAGATTGACTGTGATTTTTCGGAAGAGGATTCTTATATCTACACGAATTCCGACAAAGAAATGGAAAAGCTCCTAACTGAATTTAAGGCCTACGAAAAACTCGGAGTACATGGCAGCGAGTATGTTTCTCAAGTTCCCCTGCCTATAGAAGCGAAAGCCGGAATTGTGATGCGCAACCAGGCCCAGTTCCACCCGCTCGAATTTTTAAAGCATCTGGTTGAGCGTTTTACTGAAATGGGAGGACAAATTTTCGAAAATTCTACTGCCGTCGATATGGAAGAAGGCGCAGAGCCTGTCGTTACAACCCGCGATGGTCATAAGGTGCACTGTAAACAAATGATTGTCAGCACGCATTACCCTTTCTATGACCTAAAAGGGTTTTATTTTTCCAGGATGACCCCGGAAAGATCATATGTGCTGGCTGTTAAAACTGAAAAAGAATTTCCCGGAGGCATGTTCATCAATGCCGAGCAGCCTACCCGTTCGCTACGTTACGCTGACTGGAACGGTGAAAAAATCGTCCTGTTTGGCGGCGACAGCCACAAAGTCAGCCATAAAACGAATACGCACCAATACTATGAAGCACTCGAGGCATTTGCATATCAAACATTCGGCGTAAAGGAAATTCCGTTCAGATGGTCTGCTCAGGACCCTGTTCCTAATGATAAACTCCCATTTGTCGGCCAATACTCAACGACCACAGACAATATTTATGTCGCGACTGGATACCGAAAATGGGGAATGTCTAACGGAATCAATGCAGCAATGATGTTGAGCGACCAGATTCTGAAAATAGACAATCCATATAAAGAAGTATTTGATCCGCAGCGTTTCAAGGCAGATCCTGAACTGAGGAAAATCATTTCAACAAGTGCCCATATTGCCAAGACACTCGTAAAAGGGAAGCTGGAACGCCCATCTACCCAGGCGACATCGCTTGATAATGATGAGGGTGCAACCGTGACAGTCAACGGCAAGCGTGCCGGCGCCTATCGCGATGAAAACGGCGAGCTGCATGTAGTAGACACAACCTGTACCCATATGGGCTGCGAGCTAGAGTGGAACAATGGCGAACGTTCATGGGACTGCCCATGCCACGGTTCCCGTTTCTCATACAAGGGTGACGTCATTGAAGGACCAGCTGAACTGCCGCTAAAAAAAGTCGATATAGAATAGAAGAAAGCCGCCACTACAGTTTGAGTGGCGGCTTGCATTGTGTCCAGAGGGGAGTATAATTTCCAATCGGGATTATATTGTTCTCATCAGGGATTATATTGTTCTCATCAGGGATTATACCGCTCCCAACAGGGATTATTTTGCACTCATCCGGGATTATATCGCTCCCAACAGGGATTATTTTGCACTCATCCCGGATTATATCGCTCCCAACAGGGATTATTTTGCACTCATCCGGGATTATATCGCTCCCAACAAGGATTATTCTGCACTCATCCGGGATTATATCGCTCCCAGCAGAGATTATCTCACTTTGAACGGGAATATCCCGCTCCCGACGATTCTCTGTGAAAAAAATTCACCAAAACGATTACCTCTTATCCGCTAAGAGTGTCTTATGAATCCAAATGCTGGCCTGCATGCCGTCGCCCATGGCAATCGTTGTCTGTTCGGAATGAGCGACTAGGTCACCTGCGGCCCAGACTTTCTCGACATTGGTCATTTTTGTCCGCGGGTTCACTAATACATGCTTGTTTTTATGAAGGTCGACGCCAAGCTGCTGTGCGAGCTGCGATTTCACTTCATTCCCTCCGAAGTCCATGAAGCCGCGCTCTGAGGTCAGTTCCTCGCCATTCTCTAGGACAACTCCCCTGAAGTCAGGACCGTCTGCCATAACCTTTTCAATCGGTCCTTCGACATACTTGATGTGCCTTTCCTTCATGGCTGCCATTATCTCTTCATCAACTTCTTTATTTTCATGATTCACATACGTGAGTTTATCTGTAAAATAGTTCAGGGTCAGTGCCATGTTGGCACCAGGGTTGCCAGAACCCATTACGATGGTGCTCTTGTCTTTCACTTCATAGCCATCGCAATCCGGACATATATACACGCTGATGCCAAGCGTAGGCATCAGCTCCGGAAAAGGTGGAATCCGATCCATGACTCCTGTGGCCAGAAGCATAGTCTTCGCCTTGTATGTGTCGCCGCTCTCCGCCTTTACTTCGAATCCATTCTCCGTCTTTTCGGCACTCTCAGCCTTGCCAATCACGAATTCAACGCCATATTGCGCCGCCTGCTTACGGCCGACTTCTCTTAAGTAAGGTCCGCTTACTCCATCCGGATATCCAAGGATATTATGGTAGCTCTGGCATATCGCCGACCGGCCATCACCTGCATCCAGAACCATGACATTATGATCGTATCGCCCAAGCTGAATCGCCGCCTGAAGCCCGGCAATCCCGCCTCCAACTATAAGGCAATCATACATACCGATCCACCGTCCTTTTAAAAAGTATCATAATTGCATGTTTCCCTTTTTAAAGGTGGTGTAATCCGGTTTATTCACTCCACTATTTTCTTAAGTAATTTTCTCAATATTTTTACTAACACTAGTTTTGTCGAACACCTTCAAATTACTACTTTGACACTATGAAATCAGTTATAATAAAAGCGAGGTGGATAATAATGACAAATACCGTCGCGAAAAAACCAAGATTACTGCTTTATGTAGTTTTAACCTCTTTGATCCTGGCAACAAATTTCATTCTTTACCGTACTTCGATATTCGGGCCAGTCCCCGATGGCGCCGTCATCGGTTCACTGCTTGACCTGTTAATCATTTTGCCTCTCTTGACTTACTTCATGATCATTCGCAAAAGATATTCACTAAAGTATATGGGAGTCGTCATATTTGCTGGATTTGCCGCAGCCTACTTCATCGTCCCCCAGCAGCATCTATCAGATTACCCTTTCCTTCCCTATCTTTTATTAGTATCAGAAGGCGCATTCCTGCTGGTTGAACTTTATATAGCCTACACCCTTATCACAAGGCTTCCGAAATTGCTGAAAGAGTATAAAACGCTGGCCAGCCGAAACTCGTTCTTTCTTTTTAACATTCGAAAGGCTGTAGAGGCTAGTCTGCCAGATCATACTGCAGCCAGAATCCTTGTCACTGAATTTTCCATGTTCCATTACTCTCTCTTCTCTTGGAAAAAGAAGGTTCAGATTGATTACGGCATGGCTTTTACCTATCATAAAAAAACAAGCGTGAATGCTGTCTACATCATGATCATCCATGCCATTGCGATTGAATCGGTTGGCCTGCATTACTTCCTGCATAGCTGGAACCCAATTGTTTCCTATATCCTGCTGATTTTGAACATATACGGCATTCTGTTCATGCTGGCCGAGCTTCAGGCCACACGCCTGACTCCGTTCCTGCTGACCGATGACCATTTGTTATTGCAGACAGGATTTTCAAGCTCAATGCACCTGCCTTTAAGCAATATCAAGGAAATCAACCATTACGAAGGGCCAGAAAAATTCAGCAAAAAAGAGCAAAAAGGGCTTTTTGATGCCAGAGTGCCTGATTTGATCCAGGAAAAACCGATGTTTGAAATCCTGCTGCATCAGCCGCAGGATGTCTACCTTATCTATGGCTTGAAACGAAAAGTGCACCGAATCGTCCTGAATGTCGACGAACCGGATGTTTTTTATCATGAATTGCAGCGGTCACTCCCGGAGTGATCGCTTTTTTCATGCTGAATAAAAATAATCTCTCGCTCAATAGGGATAATCTCTCAATAAAAAGCAACATTCTCTCGATGAATCGAAAAAATCTCTCACTAGAAGCAAGTAATCTCTCACTTAAGCCAAATAATCTTCTATTTATCCAAAAAAAAGTAAAAACCCAGCCGCATATTCACGACCGGGTTCCATAACTATTATGAGTTATATACTTCTAAGATTTTCTCTAATGAAAGCTCAGCCGTGCTGGCATAGACGATATCAGCATTCTCGAAGCTTTCCTTTGGCCCCACAGCGACAGCGAACATTCCTGCGGATTTAATCGCCTGTACGCCTGCGGCTGCATCCTCGACACCAATGCATGCTTCAGGCTCAACACCAAGCATTTCCGCTGCACGCAGGAAAACTTCCGGATGCGGCTTGCCGTTCACGACGGTCTTTGCGTCAACGATGATATCGAACTCGGATTTCATTCCGAGTGACTCCATCACAGTGAACGCATTCTTGCTTGCAGAAGCCATGCCCAGCTTGAGGCCCTTTGCTTTAATATCCGTAATCAGCTCTTTGATCGCGGGTAAAAGGTCAGCTGGAGTGATGTTCTGAATCAGCGTGAGGTAATGATCATTTTTCTTGCCAGCCAATGCTTCTTTTTCTTCTGCTGTAAAATCGCCTGAACGGCCGCCAAGATCAAGGATTTTCTCCAGGGAATCCATGCGGGATACGCCTTTTAGTTCCTCGTTATCCTCACGGGTAAAAGTAATGCCCAAATCCTCAGCCAGCGCTTTCCACGCTAAGAAATGATATTCAGCTGTATCAGTAATGACGCCATCAAGGTCAAAAATAAACGCTTTTAGTGGTCTTGTCATGATTAAACTCCTTTCATGAATCGTTCTCATAACGATACACATTGTTTGTTATGTTGTTCTTAGACATTTCAAATCCATTCCCGGTTCAGGATGTCTATTAAAACCTGGTTCTTAGACATTTCACATCCAACTGCTCTTCAAAATGTCCTTTAAAACCTGGTTGTTAGACATTTCGAATCCATTCACACTCCAAAATGTCCATTTAAGCTGTAATATATAGTACCGCGCGGCAGCATCATTGAGAGAGACCTTCAGGCTGCCCCAAAGATCTCTCAGTATCTTTATTTCAATTTTACAGTTAGTTCGCCTTCTGCTGGAATTGTGATTTCCTCGCCGTAAAGCTTCATTGCAAGTTCTGGTCCTTGCTGCGATAGGACGACGTTTTCCTGGTTCACTTCTACCTTGATGTAGTGGTCGCGGTAGATGATGTTGAAGCTGTACTGTGTCCAAGCTTTAGGGATGAAAGGCGCAAATGATAATGTGCCTTCAGCCGTACGCATGCCCGCGAAGCCCTGGACAATACCCAGCCATGCACCTGTCATGCTCGTGATGTGCAAACCGTCTTCTGTATCATTGTTGTAGTTATCAAGGTCAAGGCGCGCCGTACGGTTGTACATTTCGTATGCCTTCTCTTCCATGCCAAGCTCTGCAGCAAGCACTGCATGGATACTTGGTGACAGTGATGACTCATGCACCGTCATTGGCTCGTAGAATTCGAAGTTGCGGCGCTTCTCTTCTTCTGTGAATTCGTGATTGAAGAAGTACAATCCTTGAAGAACATCAGCCTGTTTGATGAAGCAGCTGCGCAGAATTTTATCCCATGACCAGTTCTGGTTGATCGGGCGGTCTTCAGCTGAAAGCTCATCAACTGTCATCAAGTCTTTATCTAGGAATGTATCGTGCTGGATGAATACACCTTTTTCTTCATCGTATGGGAAGTACATTTTTTCAATGATGTCCTGCCATTTCGCAAGCTCATCTTCGGAGAATTCAAGGCCTGCGAGGCGCGCCTCATGTCCGTTTTGCTTAAGAGATTCAATGACTTCAAGCGTGTAGCCCAGTGTCCAGACAGCGATACGGTTCGTATACCAGTTGTTGTTGACATTGTTTTCGTATTCATTCGGTCCAGTTACACCATGCATCATATATACGTTTTTGGACTTGCTATAGTGGACGCGATCTGCCCAGAAACGGGAGATGCCAGCGAGCACATCGATACCGTATTCATGGAGATAATCTTTGTCTCCAGTGTAATTTACATAGTTATAGATACCATAGGCAATAGCACCGTTACGGTGAATCTCTTCAAACGTGATTTCCCACTCATTGTGGCACTCGACGCCTGTAAAAGTAACCATTGGGTAAAGTGCACCATTAAGTCCCTGCTGCTTCGCATTGTGATAGGCGCCATCAAGCTGGTTGTGGCGGTAAATCAGCAGGTTGCGGGCAACCTCGGATTCCGCAGTAGAAAGGTACAGCGGGATTGCGTACGCTTCTGTATCCCAGTAAGTCGCACCGCCATACTTTTCGCCTGTGAAGCCTTTTGGTCCAATGTTCAAACGGGAATCTTCACCATAATAAGTAGAGAATAGCTGGAACAGGTTGAAACGGATTCCCTGCTGTGCAGAGTCATCGCCTGCGATTTCAACATCAGCTATTTCCCAGCGGCTCAACCAGCCATTTTTGTGCTCTTCCAACAGCTGCCCAAACCCTTTTTCAACTGAACGGTCTAGAACTTCACGGCCTTTAGAAACAAGCTCACAAGCTTCATAGTCACGGTCCGTTGTTACGGCAACATATTTGTAAAGGTTTACAGTTTGACCCTGCTCAACCTTAACTTCGATCACATTTTCTACGTATTCTTCTTTTTCACTGACTTCAACCTTTGCTACATTTCCTTCGACAACCGTTTGCATAGTGGTTGCCACCTGGAATGTGGGAGTACCGAATGGGTTGTCTTTCGTTTTCATTACAAGACTGCCCTTATGTTCTGAAGCATCCCTGCTAATTTCGTACCAGAAATCTTCATCATAATTAGAATCTTCGTTACGCACGTCTCCATCGAGATAAGGAACAAAGGTAACGTTTCCATTATAATTCTTAGCCGTAACTGAATACTTGATCGCAGCCAGTTCTTTATCAGCAACTGAGAGGAATCGGATTGCTTCTACTTCCGTTTCCTTGCCGCTCTGAACGACTGTAAAACGGCGTGTCAAGACACCATGCTGCATATCAAGTTCACGATAGTAATCTTTCACTTCTGCTTTGTAAAGGTCGAGTTCCTCTCCGTCAACAAACACTTTTATGCCGATAAAGTTCGTTGAGTTAATGACCTTGCCAAAATAGTGGGGATAGCCATTCTTCCACCATCCTACACGTGTTTTATCGGGAAACCAGACGCCTGCAATATATGAACCGCGATGGAAATCTCCAGTATATGTCTCTTCAAAATTTCCGCGCATGCCCATATGGTCATTTCCGAGGCTTGTGATGCTTTCTGCAAGGCGGAAATCTTCTTTATGCAAGTCCGTTTCGACGATCTTCCAGCTATCAATCCCAAATAATCTTTTCATAGCTTTTATCTCCTTTTAGAAGTTGTACAAACGTTTGCACTATTATATCATGAATTTCCGTAAAAATGACAAAAACCAAAGGTGATATTTTTGTGTCATCCTGAACTTATTATTATTTTACTATTATAATCCGCTGAAAAAACTTTTCCACCTATTTAGTTGGTACATATGTTATAAACTTTCAGAAAACTAATATAATCTAAAAGAACTACATATGGAAGGAGGAAACCATTTTGAGCATACGTTTTTTCAGAGTTGCTGCGGTCTATTTTGTCATTGCTATTATTCTAGGAATTATTATGGGGATCGCACATGACTTCACACTGACTTCGGTGCATGCCCATTTAAATCTGCTTGGCTGGGTATCAATGGCCCTGTTCGGTACAATTTACTATCTTTTTCCTGCAGCAGGGAACAGCAAGCTAGCCTCAACCCATTTCTGGCTCCATAATATTGGAGTCCCCGTCATGCAAGGCGGGATTACCTTATCTATGTTGATAGGGGGAGTCATTTTTACCGTCTTTGCCATCCTTGGATCACTAGTCGTCGTTATCGGAGGCATTCTCTTTCTGTTAAATGTTTCCAAATATGTAAAAGCCTAAAATAAGATGAAAAAGTTCGCCTCCAAAAAATGAGGCGAACTTTTTTATTATGCCAGCTCCTTCTGCTTCGTTTCCGTGCCCCAGAAAAAGACGGCAGCAGCACCGATCAGGATTGCTATGCAAAAAATCGTAAAAATGGTGGTGATCGATAGATTTTGCGCCGATAAATACGGGACCATCAGTGGTCCGATTATCCCGCCGATTCGGCCAAAAGAGGCAGCCATACCTGCACCGGATCCGCGGATTGTCGTTGGATATTGTTCCGGTGTATAAGCGTATAACGCTCCCCAGGCACCAAGATTGAAAAATGATAGCAGAATTCCAGCTGTGATCAGCAACGGAAGCGAATCTGCCGTCCCAAAGAAATAGGCGCTAAGTGCTGTCCCTATTAAATAGACAACCAGCACGAACTTCCTGCCTGCTTTTTCAATCAGCCATGCTGCCGTAAAATACCCCGGAAGCTGGGACAAAGTCATGATCAGTACGTATTGGAAGCTCTTAATCAATGTGAAGCCCTTCATGACCATCACGCTTGGAAGCCACAGGAACATTCCGTAATAGGAAAATACCACGCTGAACCATAGAATCCAGAGCATCGCCGTTTTCTTGAAATGTTCCTTTGACCAGACCTCGGCAATGCTTTCCTTGATCGTAAGCCTTTCCTTCTTTTCAACAGTCAGGTACCGTGGTGAATCCGGCAGGTTTATTCGTAGATACAGGGCATAAAATGCTGGCAGGGCACTAAGGATCAAAGCCATTTGCCAGCCGAATTTCGGGATGACGAAGTATGAAATCAATGCCGCAACAAGCCAGCCTGCAGCCCAGAAGCTCTCAAGCAGGACGACGACTCTCCCTCGTTTCTCAGCAGGCACACTTTCCGCAACAAGAGTGGACGCTACCGGCAACTCACCGCCAAGTCCCATTCCAATAAAGAATCTTAGCAGTAAAAAGAACGACAGAGTTGTTGCCATAGCGGAAATCCCGCTACCTACTGAGAAAAGCAATAAAGTAATAATAAAGACATTTTTTCGGTCAATCCGGTCAGCAAGCAAGCCAAATACTAATGCACCGACAGCCATCCCAATTGAGTTCACACTGCCGATCCAGCCCATTTCCTTACCTGTCAAATTCCAGTCAACCTGCAATGCGGCGATGATAAAGGACAAGATCCCCACATCCATCGCATCGAACATCCAGCCTAGCCCCGCAATCCCGAGCAGCTTTTTTTCTGAAATCTCCTGTGACTTTTTCATATTACCCTCCTAAACCATTGCAACGATACAAATAGTTTCCCTTAAATTGTTATTTTTAACATAATAATCGCGCTGCTTCTTTATATTATCACGTGTCTTTACAGTAGTCATGATATAAGTTATTCATAAATTTCAAAGAATACGAAGACAATATAACTATATCCTTGAAAAGGTGGAGTATATATTTTGAGAAAAAAAAGGCTCGTCAAACATAACTCCGTTCCCTTTCTGCTGCTCGCAGTGGTTCATGTTCTACTTTTCTTCATATTCGCAAAGCCAAGCCGTCAAAAGAATATATGGAGCCTTCTGCTCTCCAATATTGGTATGGCATATTTATTTGAGTATCCGGTCCTTAATCTGTTCAAAGGGTATTCATACAAACCATATATCCTAAAAAAACAGGCTCACGATCAAATCCTTGGAGCTGTTTTTTCGCAGGCATTATATGTTCCCATTACCGCAACTCTCCTGACACTGTATCAGAAGAATCGGTATTGGAAGCTCGGCAGCACGCTGATTTATTATGGAATCGAACGTTGTTTCCTGCATTTAAAAATCTATAAAGCATTTTGGTGGAAGCCTTACTATACGGTCTTTTTAATGAATATCTATTTTTATGTCAGCGACTGGTTTTACAAAGCGCTGAACGCGAAAAAAGAATGGGCTCTGGTGATTGCGCACTATCTGTCAACAGAAGTCATCGGTGTGACCTTGCTCTTTATATCTGCAGTCAACAGGAAAGTCAGGTTTGGACGTGGGGTTCACCACTCATGGCGGGAGCATTTCATCATCGCACCAATCTATAGTTTGATTCGTTCCATTTTCCTTGTCCAAAATTCGTCAAAAAGTGGTCTGTTGCCGAGATTGACGATGTTAATGGGCTCTATCGGAATGGATATGCTGCTGGAACGAACCGGTCTGTTGAAACTGCGGTTGAACAAGCTCTGGAATCTTGCATTCCATGTATTCATGGTCTTTATTTCAAGGTACTTATATTTAAAAATCCGCTTAAACAAGTAGCCCCCCTCTGCAAAGCAAAGGGGGGCTTCTGGTCTAATCTAGTTTTTCAAGGATGACAGTCACCTTGAACAGGTCACCATCGACTTCAATATCAAGTGAGCCTTCATGAAGGTCGACGATGGACTTTGCGATTGCGAGGACAAGACCGGATCCTTCCGTATGGCGTGACTGGTCGCCGCGTTTAAAGCGTTCGAAAAGTTCATTCAAATCCTCGCCCAACTCGTATTTCGTGATGTTTTTAAAAGTAAGCACAACCTGGTTTTGCTCTTCTTTTACCGAAATATATACCCTCGTATTTTCCAGAGCATACTTCAGGATATTGCCAATCAGGTTATCGAACACTCTCCAGAGCTTTTGCCCGTCGACAAAGGCATGAACCGGGTGATCTGGCTGTGACACGCGCAGCTGAAGGGAAGACTGGCTCAGCGCCTCATTATGCTCGGCTAGCGCCTGCTGCAGCAGTTGGTTAAGGTCAACTTTCTCCTTATGCAGCTCGATATTGCCGCTTGCCATTTTCGTCGCCTCGAACAGGTCATCGATCAAGACTTTCAAGCGCTTTGATTTCCTGTCGAGGATTTCGATGTAGGAATCCCGGTCTTCAGATGCCAGGTCAGGCGTTTTCAACAACTCTGTATACGTAATGATCGATGTCAGCGGCGTCCGGAGATCATGGCTGACATTCGTGATCAACTCAGTCTTCAGGCGTTCACTTTTTGCCTGTTCCTTATGGGAGACTTTTACCGTGTTCCTGAGCGCATTGATATTTGCCGCATGTTTCGCGATCGCAGATTTCCCTTTTACCGGTATGTCCGCACCTAAATTGCCTGCAGCAAGTTCTTCTGTATGTTTTAATACTTTATTCAAGTAACCAGCTTTCCTCATGATGATGAGGAAAATCGGAAGACTTATCACCCCAAAACCGAAAGCTATGACAATTATATCTCCCCCACCTGCTACCAGGACGCCAACAAACAGCATACCCATACCAAACACGATTCCGAGGATGACAAGCAGCTGGAATCCAATGCTTTTGATTAAAAAGGCATTCTGAATCGCATGATAGCTTTTCACTAAAAGGCTGTTATCCACATCATCCCACAGCTTTGTCCAATCCTTTCGATACTCCGAAAGGAATTTCAGCTGGACCCAGCCAACTGCCAGCAAAGAGGCTGCAGCAAGCAGGCTGATGATCATCTCAATAAGGGAGGCTAATACATTTGAATGGTAATAGACAAATTGTTCACTGATCAAAGTCATGGTCAGCAACAGGAAGAAAACTGTCACTAAAAGCATCATGATTCTTAATTCAAGCGGAATCCTCGCATAAAAGGGTTTCATCTGCTGAAATGAACCAAAGTTTGTCGCCTGCTTTCGTTTTGCCAGGAAGTAGCTGGCAATCAAGGCAGCGAAACTTGATAGAAGATAACCGAAATAGAGCTTTTGCCCTGTCTGATAGTCCCTGTAATTCACGATGACGTAATGGTTCTCCGAAGCGCTCTTAGATAAGCCGATTTGGCCGGACAGATTCCGGTCTTTTTGGTTTTCCAGAATCGTTTCAGCGACTTCATTAAAAGGCAGGAATTTCTCACTATAACCAGTGAATAAATAATTTCTTTGCAATACAGCGTAATCTTTCACATAATACATCTCTTTTTTATTCAGGAAATCAGATGCTGATTCATTTTTTGATAAGGTAAGATTCGTAATGACTTCTCCTGTTGCATTGTCTTTCAGGTAATACTTGTATGCCTGCTGAAGATTGCTGAATTCACGTTGGTATTCTTCCATGTCTTGATAAAATTCATCAATCTTTTTTTCCTTCTCTTTGACGATCTTAGCGCGTACATATTCCTCGCTGTTGAAGTTTTCGGTTATATCCGCGATTTTCCCGTCTCGTTCTTTCTTTAGGATCTCTTCAGCAGCTTTATTTTCTGAATCGATTGCCGCCTGTATTTGATCTTCATATTGCATCCCGATATTGGATATTTGATCTCCAAGATTGCCATACCTCATTCGGTGTTCTTCAATTTCCTCGTCTGTTACAGTAATTTTCTTTTTCATTTCTTCTTTTGGCATGTTATAGATCTCATATACATTCAGCATCGCAACGAACTGCTCCATTTGCGAGTTATATTCCTCTGATTCAAAATAATCACCTTGCATGAACCGGCTGCCATTTGTCAGGACCGAAATAAGTCCACTAAGACCGAATGCAATCAAAAGCACCCATACCACAAACACATACTTACTTTTCGATTTTGTATCCAATCCCCCACACCACCTTCAAAAATCTTGGATTCTTCGGATCGATCTCTATTTTTTCGCGTATTTTCCGGATATGGACCGCCACCGTGTTTTCAGCATTGTAGCTCGGTTCCTTCCATACTCGCTCATATATGTCGTTGATGGAGAAGACTCTGCCGGCGTTCGTCATCAGCAGCTCGAGGATTTTGTACTCGATAGGTGTCAGTTTGACAGGCTCTCCGTGGGCAGTGACTTCCTTCGAGGACTGATCCAATGTCAGTCCATTCAGGTCGATCGCTTTCGCTTTCCCTTCATATGTACCGAGTGTGACGTATCTTCTCAGCTGGGATTTTACCCTTGCAATCAGTTCGAGCGGATTGAACGGCTTCGTCACATAATCATCGGCACCGACCTGAAGCCCGAGAATTTTGTCCGTATCCTCTGCTTTCGCGCTCAAAATGATAATCGGTATATTCTTGTCTTCACGGATCCTGAAGGTCGTCGTAATACCGTCTTGCCGCGGCATCATCACATCGAGCAGGATTAAGTGAACAGGCTGCTCATTCAGTTTTTCGATCGCCTCGATTCCATCTGCTGCCTTGATCACCCTGATTCCTTCGTTCTTCAAATAAATCTCTATCGCATCACGAATCTCTTTTTCATCATCAACAACCAGCACATTGTATTGTTCCAATTTTTAAAAACCCCCTTCCCATACAGGCAAGCTTCGATATTGCTTATTCTAGACAGTGAACCTTAATATTCACCGAGGATAAATCTTAAGATTTTCTTAATAATGGTAAAAGTGGTGTGTGAATCTATTATATATTTTTATGAAGGTTGAGAGGAAAGGTAATTTTGAGGTGTTCAATGGAGATTTTGTGCAGAGGAAACCCTGAAGTCGAGCAGATTGGTGCTAATTAACCCATTTTCGTTGGGAAGTTTAATGCTTTTTACATTGGTGAATCTTTTTATTGGCGGTTTTCACAACTTTATTGGCAATTTTCAAATTTTATTGGCGAAAAAATGAATTTATTGGCGAACTGGAAATTTCGCGGTCTTTTTTCCAGTTCACCCTACTACCTGCGAAGCGTTGCGATCAATCGCTTAGGATTCAGCAGCAAACCCAGAGCATCATTGATATTTTCGATCAAGATATCACTTTTCAGCAGTGTTGATGTGGCACATCCTTCTCTTCCGGCCACGGCAATGGCGATCTCGGATTCGGCGAACATGGCCTCGTCGTTTGCGCCGTTCCCCATACAGATTACTCCATCCAGACCTCGGGCATATTCCCCCTTTTCACCTGTGTGGTCTCCTGAGTGAAGAATGTGCACAGTGACAGGCATTGCCTCGCACTGGTTGATGACGCTCCCGTTCGTATCTGCTGTAATGACATGAATCTCTATGTCTTTGCTTAAAAGAATGATTCTTTCAGCCACTCCAGGGATCAACTCACCGTTAAAAGCAATCGTTCCGTTAAAATCGAGCACTAGATGTCTGAGATTGAATGGCCCTCTGCCCGGGATATTTAAAGCAAGCATGAATATGCCTCCCTTTTTTTTGATAGAATATCGTTATTATACACCCGCTTGGAGGATGTTAGATGGAAAAGAGCAAAGTAATACTCTATATCGCGGCAAGCCTGGATGGCTATATTGCCAGGCCAGATGGCGCCGTTGACTGGCTCGATAATGTGGAAGGTGATGGCGATAATAGTTACAGTGAATTCTACAGTAAGGTTGGAACCGTTGTTATGGGACGAAAAACGTACGAAGAGATTTTAAGACTGACAGATGATTTTCCCTATGGAGGTAAGCCCTGTTATGTCTTATCGCGACAAACGCAGGAAAGCAACACCCATGTCACGTATTCAGACGAAGAACTGGAATCCCTTGTTTCTCGCCTGAAGGAACACTCTGAGGGTTATGTCTGGCTTGTCGGCGGCGGTCAGCTTGTGAAGCAATTCCTTGAAAAAAAGCTGATCGACGAAATCGAGCTTTATATCATTCCGAAATTGATTGGGGATGGAATTCCGCTGTTTCCAGAGGGTACGCCACCTGCGGATTTCGAATTAACAGACACAGGCCGATTTGGACAGATCGCCGCACTGAAATACAGATCTAAAAATAATGGCGCTGGATGACTCCCAGCGCCTCATTTTTTATAGATTTATTTTAACAGCGTCAAGCTCTTCTCCCGAATCCATTGATGGTTGGACTTCGATAAAATCTGATTCAGGCACCATCGGGAGTGTGATCCGCCTTTTCTCCAACACCGTTCCATCCTCGACCTTCCTCTCCAGTTTTGCGTCAGAAGTTCCGCCAATCATTTGCTTACCCTTATCATCAAAAAGATTGAGCATGACTCTTTCGCCATCTTCAGGATAACTCAGTGTGTATTCAATGGCGATCGACGAATTCCCGGTAATCAACTTTTCGAACGTGATTTTATAATCACCATGCTCACTTACCTTTCCAAGCGGAGCAGTTTCGAATGGAAGTTGTTTAATAGGCACGTCAAAATTCCATTTCCCCTGTTCGTCCTTCCAGTTGTCATTGATTTCACCGATTCCAATAATGTTGAATGGCAATGTGGTTTCTGCCGGCAATTCTGCTCTTGGATAACTTAACTGGATATGTCCTTTGTAGCCGCCCTCAATAGGGAGCAGCTTTACCAGCTCCATTGTTTCTTCGATATTCGGATCTCGGTCGAAAATTTCATAGAATGCATACATCTCGTCCTCATCGCCCTTCACCTCACCCTTAACATCGAAGGTGACGCCAATTATCGCTCCGTCATAATAAGCATCGATAACGCTCACATCAATTCCGTCAGAAACTGCCTTTTCATTCAACTCAGTGATGAGCTGTTGTGTGGCGAGATTTTCGGCAACCTTGTCATGTTCATAAAGCTTCGCCAGGAAAGGAATATCCGCCATCACATTTCCTACCGTCGGCACCATGAAGCCTGATGCAACGAACAGGACTGCTGCAGCGGCAACTGACGCCCCAATCACCTTGAATCGAGGTTTTTGCTTAGCCTTCATTTTGTTCCCTTTGCTGACCCCTGCCTTAATTGCTTTTAAAACTTCATCTTCAGGAACCTCGAGTTGATCCACCGATTCATGAAACATTTTCTTTTTCATCGTGCTCGCCTCCCAATCTATTTTTAAGTTCCTTCCTGCCCCGCTGCAGATAGGTTTTTACGGTATTTTCAGGAATGACCATCATTCTGGCAATCTCGCTGATTGGCAGGTCATGATAGTAAAACAGGATTATCGCGGTCCGGTGCTGAGCTTTCAATAGAGTAATCGCCTCCATCAAATCGAGGTTCTCTGCCAGCTTATGGTCACTGTTTGAAGTCAGGTCGACCTGTTTCTCAACTGGTATTTCTTTTTTCCTTTTTTTCAAAACATCGTACGCACAATGGATCAGGATTCTTGTCAGCCAGGTTAAGAAGTAATCTTCATTCTTCAGCTGTCCGATCGCCAGGTATGCTTTGCATGAGGTTTCCTGGACGATATCAAGGGCATCCTCCCTGTTTCCTGCATATAAATAAGCGGTCCTATATAATCGATCACTATGTAAAACCAATAGCTTTTCAAACGCCTTTGTATTCCCCTTGACTGCTTTCTTCACAAGTATTGCTTCTTTCATTTCCTGACCTCCTTTCACTCTTTAGAGCAATCTCAGGTAAAAAAAGTTTCAACTTTTTCGAGATATTTTTCTAGGACTACCGTAATATAGTAATTAATGGAATTTTACCTATATATAAACAGATTGAATCTACATTTCTAGTATATCGAACGAGGTGATGTAATGGGCTTCTTCTCTCCTAAGCCTGATTTTCATATTCCAGAAGACGGAATCGACCGAATGGATACGATAACACTCGGCGGCATCCAGCAGAGTATCCTCATCCAGTCCTACTCACCTAAGAACCCGGTGCTGCTGTTTTTGCACGGCGGTCCTTCCATGCCCCTGCCTGGTGTCTCTTCCAGAGGGAAAAACTATACTGTCGCCACCAACACAAAAGAGCTTGTCAAGCACTTTACCGTTGTCTTTTGGGACCAGCGCGGCACGGGCAAATCCTATCACAAAGATATTCCTCAAGCATCGATGACCTTTGATCAACTCGTATCAGACGCAGCTGAACTGACTGACTTTTTAAGAGAAACGTTTCATCAGGAAAAAATCTTTCTTGCCGCTCACTCATTCGGTACATTGATCGGCATGTACTTGGTAAAAAGATACCCAGTTAAATTCCATTCCTATGTCGGGATTTCGCAGATTATCAACTGGGCTGAAAATGATCGTGAAGGTCTCGAGTGGGCAAAAAAAGAAGCAAAACGGCGCGGCGATTTCAAAGCACTGAATGAACTTGAAGCAGTTGGCGATCCGCCATTTACTAAGGGCTACAAGCAATGGGGTGTCCTGCGAAAATGGCAGATGAAGTATAGGACGATGGTTTATCATGACGCGAAGATCAAGCATCCCGGCCTCGCGAAAGTGTCGCTGAACATGCTTATCTCCAGGGATTACAGTTTCACGGATGTTATCCATTCTTTTCACAGCGGGTTCAAGCTAATCTACACAGACGAATTCATTCGAAACATACCAAATATTGATGTGCAAAAAGACGTGACATCTGTGGAAGTTCCTGTCACCTTCATCCATGGTCGGAAGGATGTCCATGTTCATGCGCATTTTGCAGAAGACTATCTTAGCTCTTTGAAAACGAACCATAATAAAAGCTTCATTTGGATGGAGAAATCTGCCCATCTCTTTCACCCGGATGATACCGCACGAATCGAGCAGCACCTTATCCATGAACTAAGTCATATTAAAGAAGAGGTCATCAATCAATGAAAACAATTTATAAGAGCCTGGAAGGAAAAGAACGGATCCTTAACCAATATGAAGAGTATCTTACTCAGTTTGATTCACTGATTCGGAGGGATTACATACAAACGAGATATGGCAGCACTCATGTACTGGTAATGGGAAAGAAGGAAGGGAAGCCTCTATTTATTTTCCAGGGTGGCAATTGCATCAATCCAGTCACCTTGTCCTGGTTCAAAGGCTTGCTTGGGGAGTATAAGGTCTATGCACCTGACACTATCGGACATCCGGGTTACAGTGACGAAACAAGAATATCTGCCTCAGACAGCAGCTTTGCTGAGTGGATTGCCGACTTGATGGACCATTACAGGATTGAGAAATGCGGATTTATCGGTCCATCTTACGGAGGCGGCATTATCCTCAGGCTTGCGGCATTTATGCCGGAAAGAATCCAGTGCGCTATCCTTGTCGCTCCAGCTGGAATCTGCCTGGGCTCAAAAATGAAAATGATCAAGGAAATCCTTGTCCCAATGATTTTTTACAAGATGAACGGATCTGTCAAAAGCCTGCGCAAAATTGCCGATGTGATGTCCTCTAATAGCATGAAACAGCTGGATGAAAGCATCATCGGCAATATTTTCAAACATACAACCCTTGAACAGGAAATGCCAAAACTGACTGTTGCGAATGAGCTGAGAGATTACACTGCCCCCACGCTTGTCATAACGGGAACAGAGGATGTATTTTTCCCAGGAAACAAAATTTCCCAGAAAACGGAAGGACTTTTAGGTGAGCAGCTAGAATTGAAACAGTATCAGATGGGACATTTTCCGTCCACTGCTCATCTGGAGATCATCGACATAGATATCAAGGAGTTTTTGAAAAACCATTATTAGGAGGCAAATAATGCAGTCAAATCCAGTACAAAAAATCGGCCAGATTGGAATACCTGTAAAAAACATTGAAAGAGCCACTGCCTTTTATCAAGAAAAATTAGGACTGCCATTATTATTCAATACGGATACAATGGCGTTTTTCGACTGTGAAGGCGTCCGTCTACTGTTGACCCTTCCGGAAAACGAGCAATTTGCCCATCCTAGTTCAGTCATCTATCTACAGGTTGAAGACCTCAAGGCAAAGTATGAAGAGCTTTCAGATGGCGTACAGTTCATCGGCGAGCCGCATGTAGTTGCTAAAATCGGCGATACAGAAACATGGATGGTGTTCTTCAAGGATACAGAGGAAAACACTCATGCCTTCATGAGCGAGGTCGTTGCATAAAAACAGAAAGGATACTGCCGGTGACGCAGTATCCTTTTTATTGGATTGCTTTCAATTCATTCTTTTTAATGAATAATTCAATTTGATGGGCCGCCATCATTCCAGCCGTACTGTTCAAATGCATCCCGTCAGTCAGCAGCAAATATCCATTCCGGGCAGATATCCGATCAAGGCTGTATCCGTATACGAAATGTTCGATGATCGCTTTTTCATAAAGCTTCGTTCCGGCCTTTAGCGAACGTCCCCTCGTATGCCCTTTTCCCTTTAGGTATGCCTTTAACTTTTCGTTAAAAGAAAGATACGAAACATTGGTCATTTCCGCGGTTTTTTTTATGACTTCGTTGTACTGGTCAATTTCTTTATTTGCTTTTGAAAATAAGTTCTCACCAACGACTGGCAGAGATAATAATCCGATTTTAGCGGATGTTTCTGCTTTCAGCCTTGAGACGATCAACCCAAGATTCTTTTCATATACCAATAATGACGGTTTTTCCAATTGCTGAGCCAGTTTGATGTTCTTCTTTGCAAGGTCCGGGGCTATTTTTGCCGAAGCATCATTCAATCCGACTAAAATCACGACATATTCAGGCTGGCATGCAATTATATCGTCCAGCCGCTGCAGAACATCATACGCGGTACTTCCATTCACTCCGGCATTGATGAATTGATAATCCTTGCAGTTTTTCCTCCTGGCTGCGTCTTCGACAAAATTGTAGCTGATGTTGCCGTGAACCGCATCACCGCCAATCACAGCCACAAGCTTTTTTCCTTCCTGGCGAAGCCCTTTTTCCAGAAAAGCCTTCGGATGATTGTGAGGTAATTGATTAATACGACTTTTCCGCTGAAAATAAAACAAAAAACTGACAGCAGGAATCAATAATAGGACTACTATCCCGCCAAAAATAAGATCCATATATAACCCCTCTCTTCACGATTCTCAAGAATTTATTAATTAAAAATTCTGAATATATAAGTTGAAATTATTCGACAAATCGTGTAAAATTCCCTGTCAATCAGATATTTACCTGAACTAAGAAACATACAACGTGCCGATAACTCCATTATAGCCTTTTATTTTATGCAACAGACAAACTAAATGGTTTAAAAATTTACATAAATCAAAAAATTACTTTGCAACTAGATTTACATTTAGGATAATATTATATGGTAGAGTTTGGGAAAGGGGATTTTCTGCCTATGCTGAAAGCTAGGTTATATGATTTCACGTTATTCTTTACTGCTGTTGCCGTGGCTTTTGGATTAGGTGCCCTCACTATAGATAATAATATTTTTTTTATAGCACTATTTATCTATTGGTTATTTTCATCTCTTTATAACCACTTAAGAATCACAGCGAAAAATGGAACACTTAAATTTGATTATGGCATTAGCTATAGTCTATCGTTCGGGATTTTCGCAGGTCCATTAGGCTTATTTATCTTTGAAACTATATTTCGTTTTACCGTTTATTTTTCCAGAAAAAGCTCAAAAACTGCCGATGATGATGAATTTTGGGATACTTTTTACAATATAGGCGCACATGTATTAATTTATTCGATTGGATATTTTCTCTTTCAGCTAGGGTACCCGTTAGTTGAGTCAATTCCTTTTGGATTCTGGATCTTAATGTGCATCCTTGCTGTAACAACCACGTTGATTTCGTATACCTTCCTTTCAACGGCCTTTTATATTTTAGGAGAAATTAAAAGCCTCCAGGAGGCAATAAAGTTTTCTAAAGAAAGCAATAACTGGCTGGATCTTGGCAAAACCGCATTCACAAATGGCTTGCTGCTGCTTTTGCTGGAGGAACAGAGATGGGAAATGGTCGTTGGATTATTCATTCTAAACTATCTCGTCAGCCGTTCCTTCCAGTCCAAATCGCAAAGCATCCAAAACAAAATCGAGCGGGACAAGTTCGAACAAATGGCTTATACGGACTTCCTGACCGGTATCCCGAACCGCGCATACATGGATAAAAAAATGTTTGAGTTAAACCATACCGGTGAAAAAGTCGGCATCGTTGTAGCGGACATCGATAAATTCAAGCTTATAAATGATTCCTACAATCATGCGGTAGGCGACCGGGTGATCCAGCATTTTGCCCATACACTCAAAAGCTTCTTGTCGGAAGACGATTATGTTTTCCGAAGCGGCGGGGAAGAATTCACATTGATCCTCAGGAATAAATCCTTCAGCGAGAATATTGACCTTGTGGAAAAGATTCGCCAAGGGGTTGAACTAAGTTCAGTCGAGGTTGATTATCAATCCGAAAAGCACGCTGTTTCAATAACCTCTTCCTTTGGCTTGTATTATTTTAAAGTCAATCAGTACACTTCAATGGAAAAAGGGTATATTTTTGCTGACCAGCTCTTGCTGCAATCGAAGGAACTTGGCAAAAACAAAGTTACCTTTAAGGACGAGCTTTCCCGAAATGTCCCGGTCAATGCCATGTAAAAAGACAGAGAGACGGATTCTCTGTCTTTTTTTGGTCTCGGGCAGTTTAGAGGCATGTTATTTTGACAGCTCTTCTCCTTTTGCTGCTCAACCTGTCATGATTACGGGGAGTTCTTGACAGCTTTCCTGCTTTGCACCCCAAACCTGTCATAATTACGGGGGGTTCTTGACAGCTTTTCTGTTTTGCCACCCAAACCTGTCACAATTACAGGGGGTTCTTGACAGCTTTTCTGTTTTACACCCCAAACTTGTCATAATTACGAGCTTTTCTTGACAGCTTTTCTGCTTTGCCACCCAAACCTGTCATGATTACAGGGGGTTCTTGACAGCTTTTCTGTTTTACACCCCAAACCTGTCATAATTACGAGCTTTTCTTGACAGCTTTTCTGCTTTGCCACCCAAACCTGTCATGATTACAGGGGTTTCTTGACAGCTTTTCTGCCTTACACCCCCAACCTGTCATAATTACGAGATTTTCTTGACAGCTTTTCTGTTTTACACCCCAAACTTGTCACAATTACAGGGGGTTCTTGACAGCTTTTCTACTTTGCACCCCAAACCTGTCATAATTACGGGATTTTCTTGACAACTTTCCTGCCTTGCCACCCAAACCTGTCATGATTACAGGGGTTTCTTGACAGCTTTTCTGCTTTGCACCCCCAACCTGTCATAATTACGAGCTTTTCTTGACAGCTTTTCTGCTTTGCCACCCAAACCTGTCATGATTACAGGGGTTTCTTGACAGCTTTTCTGCCTTACACCCCAAACCTGTCATAATTACGGGATTTTCTTGACAACTTTCCTGCCTTGCCACCCAAACCTGTCATGAATACAGGGGTTTCTTGACAGCTTTTCTGCTTTGCACCCCCAACCTGTCATAATTACGAGCTTTTCTTGACAGCTTTTCTGCTTTGCCACCCAAACCTGTCATAATTACAGGGGGTTCTTGACAGCTTTTCTGCTTTACACCCCCAACCTGTCATAATTACGAGCTTTTCTTGACAGCTTTTCTGTTTTACACCCCAAACTTGTCACAATTACAGGGGGTTCTTGACAGCTTTTCTACTTTGCACCCCAAACCTGTCATAATTACGGGATTTTCTTGACAACTTTCCTGCCTTGCCACCCAAACCTGTCATGATTACAGGGGTTTCTTGACAGCTTTTCTGCTTTGCCACCCAAACCTGTCACAATTACGAGCTTTTCTTGACAGCTTTTCTAATATGCGCCCCCAACCTGTCGAAATCCTTCAGAACCAAGCCTGCAAACTAAAACTGATTTTAAAAATGCATAAATAAATCCGCGGATGCTGCTTCGTTCAGCAACCATTTGATTGGTACCTGTTCTGCGGGATGGATGAAATCAACTTGATCATTTACATCCAGATCTACGACATAGAGCTGGACTCCCATCTCTACGGCGATTCCAAGAAGGTCATGAACGGAAGATACTCCAAAGTCGCTCAATGCATTGGATAGGTACTCCAGGTCCTCTGACGGGACGGATACATATCGCTGATCCAGAATATTGACTCCCCTGCGGGAAAATGCCAGGATTACTTCTGCCCCAGATGATGCAGCCCCCACAGCCACATTCAAAGGTGGGTACGCAGATTCCAGTTGATCGTGAAGTGCCATAACCACTACTTTTTTCTTTTCCATAAGCTCACCCTCCTCTTAGTAGGTTAGTACTGCATCCGCTTGATAAGCGGTCTCTAAAAAGGTAGCAACTCCTGATAACTCTGCACCCTCAACCAGCTCAAGTCCATCAGCAATCAGTACATTCATCTGGCAGCCGAAAAATTTTATTCCTTTATCTAAAGCCTGCTGCATCATTTTTTGCAAATCAATATTATGGGTTCTCTCCATAATCTTTAAGTATCGTTTATCCAAGACTCGTGCTCCATCCAAATCAAAGAAAATAGAAACCTCGTTCTCTTCCTCAACGTTTTTCAGTGCTTTTTTCAAAACATAAGGGACATTCGAGCTCAATGAAACGAAGTAAACAAATTTCTTCTTAGCCATATGACTTCCTTCCCTTCCTTCATTCTGTTTATCTATTTATTTTGTCCGTAAGATTAGCGACAATGAATCTTAATTCCTATTATATACCTATAAGGGTATATATAAAAATAAAAAAAACACGCAGCAAATTGGTGTTTTCCACAAGCTGCTGCGTGCCATTCTATTATTTTACCCACTTATGAAGAAGTGGACCTGTCTCCCCATACACCGGATCCGTTTCCGGAATAGGAACGTTCTTGATTTGAGATAATGCTTGGGCCCTGACACCAGGATCTTCTTCCTTCAAATCCGGATTTCGGCCATTGGGATATGCTCCTACAACTCGGAAATCCTGGCTGCTGTCGATTTTCTTGTGGCCGGTTCCTGCCGGCAGGACTACAACATCCCCTGCTTTAAGCTCCAGACGTTCTCCGGCATCTCCGCCAATTTGCACGGTTGCGCTGCCGGACTTAACACCAAGGACTTCATGGGTGTTTGTATGGTAATGATGATAATCGTAAATATCTCCAGTCCATGTGCCTGTCCAATTATGCTGCTCGAATTGTTCCTCCATGCTTAAGTTATCGTCAAAAACACCTTGATAGACAATGACCGGCAAAGTCGGGTTATTGGGGATGTCACCTGTGTCCTGTGCAAAAAATGATCTTACTTGCGTTTCCATTGTGGAATCCGCTCCTTTCTTTTATCAGGTTCGTTACTCAACTGAGCAATGTACTTCTAAAAGTTAAGTGCCACCCACAACTTTTCACTTGATGGCATCGACCAAAAAAGGTCTATGCTTATCTCTACCTAAAAATCTCTAGTGTTAAACGTATCGCCTTGTTTCAGGTTGCCAGCTTTATAGCCTTTTTTGAACCAGCTTTTCCTCTGTTCTGACGTGCCGTGTGTGAAACTTTCTGGAACGACATAGCCCTGAGACCGCTTCTGGATGGTGTCATCCCCGACCGCACTTGCAGCATTCAACGCTTCCTCAAGGTCCCCTTCTTCCACGACGCCCATTCCCTGTGCATGGTGAGCCCACACGCCTGCTAGATAATCGGCTTGAAGCTCAAAACGAACTTGATACTTATTGAATTCTGTCTGATCCAAACGGCCTCTAAGAGAATTCAATTTATCGGTCGTTCCCAGTAATGTCTGGACATGGTGACCAACCTCATGGGCTACAACATAAGCCATCGCAAAATCACCAGGTGCCTGGAACTTTGTTTGAAGTTCATCATAAAAGCTGAGGTCAATATAAAGCTTTTGGTCACCCGGGCAATAAAACGGGCCTACCTGCGAGCCTGCCATTCCACACGCAGACTGTACGCTTCCAGAGTATAAAACAAGAGTAGGCTCTTGATACTCCAATCCTTCCTCTGCAAATACCTTGGACCATACTTCCTCTGTATCAGCAAGGACCACTGAAACAAATTGGGCAAGTTCCTCTTCCTCGGCTGACTGCTCATAAGGTGCAGGCGACTGGTTGCCGCCATTTGTCATATTATTGACGACGTCTCCCATATCGCCTCCGCCAAGGAATGTCATGATCACTAATAGGATGATGCCGCCAAGGCCGCCGCCCATGAGAATGCCTCCGCCACCCATCCCTCTTCTATCTTCCACATTGCTGCTCGCTCGTCTGCCTTTCCACTGCATCATGTTTGCTCCTTCCTGCTATATATTAAACACTGTTAACAATCAATAATGGATGTCCTTAGTGTTATACCCGCTATGAAGCGATTTATTTGCCTGTCTATGAATATTTTTTGCAAAGTCACTCCTATACACAAAAAGCAAGCAAAGCACCTTCTTTCAAAGGTTCTTCTGCTTGCTTTTCTCATTGCCTAGGAAATATAATCGCTGATGGCTCCTGAGACATCGTACTGGTCGAGGTCTAGTTCGATGTCTTCGCCTGCTGCCAGTTTGGCGAGCTGGGTCCCAAGATATGGTCCGACTGTGAGACCCGATGAGCCCAATCCATTTGCCATGTATAGGTTATCAAAACCTGGAACGGTACCAATAATTGGGAGGAAGTTCGGTGCTACCGGTCGGAATCCCACTTTTGTTTCGATGTAGGTTGCATTGGCCAGTCCTGGTGCTACCGATAAACCTTTATCGATGATTTCATGCATGCCCCCAAGAGTTGGGCGGGAGTCAAACCCCTTCTCATCCTCATGTGTTGCTCCGATGACAACTTTTCCTCCATCGAACGCAAGAATGTACTGGTTGTTGGGCGGCATGACGACTGGCCAGCTGCCAGTCTCTGTATTCTCAAGCTCCAGATGGATGATTTGCGCTTTTTGAGGGGGAGATGCTGAGTTGCATTCCAAGCGGTTTCAGCAACTCAGGTGCCCATGCCCCTGCGGTTATGATCGTGCTGTCAGCTTCATAACTTATATCTCCTACTTTAACACCTGTTACTTTTCCGCCAGCGCACTCTAATTGGGCATTTCCGTTAACCAGTGAAGCTCCTTGTTTTTGCGCTGCATTCAGAAGAGCCAATCGCAGCAAGCGTCCATTTACCCGTGCACCACCGCTTACATGCACAGAGGCATACTCTTCTGATAATGGCGGGAAAAGTTCATTTGTTTCGCGCTGATTCAACTGGCTGATGGCTCCGATTTCCGGAGCATCTTCACGCCTCACAGTCGCTCTTTCTTCCATTTTTAACAATTTTCCCTGATCATGATGGAGGCTGATGGCTCCTACACGCTGATAACCTGTTTCCTTCTCGCCGTCCTCTTCAAGTTGCTTAATCAGTGACGGGTAAAAAGCCGCCCCATTCTTTGCGAGGAAATACCATGCCTTATTCCTGCGCTGAGTCAGCCAGGGACAAATGATTCCAGCTGCAGCATCCGTCGCTTGTCCTGGTTCTTCACGGTCAATGACCGTTACACATTTTCCTTCCTTCGCTAAGTGATAAGCAGTGGAGGCCCCTAGTATTCCTGCCCCAATGACTACATATTTTTTCATCATTACACCTTTTCATAAAAGATTCTTAATTTCATTTTACAGAAGTTTATCGACAGACTCAAAGAAAGGTAAACCCCATTGCTAGTTTCCTCTTATTCATACTTTAATAGACATAACACTGTAGTAGAGGTTTTAGTTGAATTCTTTGCTTAAGCCTTGAAGGAATTAAATAATCTTCCTGCAATAATCGAACTTTTGTATTATATGACTCAAAAAGCCAAATGCTAAGCCCGTAGATTGTTGGAAAGAAACTTTCCACTATCGAAAAGTTATTTTCGCTATACCTTAGGGGTTTCTGATATAATTTTTATTATTGTGTACAAACAGCAATGATACTGTTGAAATAATGGAGTGAAGATAAAGATGGACACTAAAAAGGCTTTGCCTATTTTATTTTTAGTTATGTTTCTCGTGATGGTCGGCTTTGGAATCATCATTCCCGTCATCCCATTTTACGCAGAAGAAATCGGTGCAACACCAACACAATTAGGTTTATTGATGGCGGTCTATTCCTTGATGCAATTTTTATTCGCTCCAATGTGGGGCCGTATCTCCGACAAAATTGGCAGGAAGCCTGTCATCATGATCGGTATACTGGGACTGTCCCTATCCTTCTTCTTGATGGCACTTTCCACAGAGCTTTGGATGCTGTTTGCAGCAAGGATTATCGGAGGTTTTTTGTCATCGGCTAATATGCCAACTGTCATAGCCTATGTTGCAGATATCACATCCGAAGAAGACCGCAGTAAAGGCATGGGCATCATCGGCGCGTCAGTTGGACTTGGATTCATTTTCGGTCCGGCAATCGGCGGTGTTTTCTCACAATCAAGCCTGAGTACACCTTTTTATCTTGCTGGAGCGACATCACTGGTTACGTTCTTATTCGTGACTTTTGTATTGAAAGAATCGCTTTCAGCTGAACAGCGCAGCAGTCAGGAGAAGGAGAAAAATTCATTACTGAAAGCATTAAATGGACCACTTTCCATGCTGTTCTTACTTCAATTGTTTGTTTCACTTTCTTTGGCCGGACTGGAAGCAACATTTGCTTATTTTGCTGCTGAAAAAGCGGGGCTGGGCTCAGTGGAATTAGGTTATATTTTCATGATCATGGGACTTGCTGGTGCCATCGTACAAGGCGGATTAGTCGGCAGATTGACTAAGAAGCTTGGCGAGGGTATGGTCATTCAGCTCGGTATCATCATTTCTGCCGCGGGGTTTGGATTAATTCTCCTAACTGAAGGGTTTGGTACGGCCGCACTTTTCCTTACCATATTTGGTATAGGAAATGGTTTGATTCGCCCAAGTGTATCGTCATTACTGACAAAGAAATCGACAACCGGTCACGGAGGGACGACGGGATTGCTTTCATCCTTTGATTCACTCGGCAGGATTATCGGCCCCCCATTAGGCGGATGGCTATTCTCGATTGCCATTGGGATGCCTTATATTTCTGGGATTGTCCTTTCAATGGTAGCCCTGATTTTATATCAATTCTATCAAACAAGAACAAAAACTTCCCATTCGTTAGACCAATAACAAGAAAAGCGCAAGCGCCTTGATCAGCCCCGACAAGCGCTGGAGGACCGACCAGTGAAGTCGTTCTTTGACTTCATTGGACGGACCGAAGCGACTCGAGGGGCTAGGCGCTGGAGCTGGACAATGAAAAGTGCAAGCGCCTTGATCAGCCCCGACAAGCGCTGGAGGACCGACCAGTGAAGTCGTTCTTTGACTTCATTGGACGGACCGAACCGACTCGAGGGGCTAGGCGCTGGAGCTGGACAATGAAAAGCGCAAGCGCCTTGATCAGCCCCGACAAGCGCTGGAGCTGGACACTAATCTTAATACAAAAATTTATTCTTTTTTAAAATAGCAAAAAGGGGATGGTTTATTCACCATCCTCCTTTCATTTAAAGTCGTTCTACCTTCTTAACTCGTTAAGGGTAATTTTATTTCAACTAATGTACCAATGTTTAGCTTGCTATGATAGGAAATAGTCCCATTGTGCTGTTTGATGATTTTATGGCAAATCATCAACCCAAGCCCCGTTCCTTTCTCCTTCAATGTGTAAAATGGCTCTCCTAATCGAGGAAGTAATTCTTCCGGAATTCCACATCCTTCATCTTGAACAGAAAAAATACAATCACCATCTATCCCTTTTTGCAGTTTAATATCAATATTTCCGCCCTTTGGCATGGCCTCCATAGCATTCTTGAAAATATTCAGGATCACTTGCTTAATCTGGTTTTTCTCACAAGTTATGAAGAAATCTGTTCCCAGATAACTTCGGGTGAATTGTATATTTTTCATATTGGCTTGCGGGGATAAGAATTCGACTGTATGATCGATCAAATCGCACAAGTTGGCCCGGTTAAGCTGTATAGCCTGCGGCTTTCCTAAATAAAGCATTTCAGTTGTGATCGTTTCAATTCTCTCTAGTTCGCTTAGAAGCAGGTTGTTAATTTCATTCGAACTGTTATCTTGTCGATACAGTTGGACAAATCCCTTTATTGTCGTAAGAGGATTCCGTATTTCATGGGCTACACCTGCGGTCAATTCCCCCACGATCGATAGCTTTTCGGATTGCAAAAGAATCTCTTCCGCTTTTTTCCGCTCAGAAATATCCCTGCTAATTATCACAATATGCTCGATTGTTTGAGACTCATCCATAACAGGCATGCAGCGGGATTCAAAATCAATCCATTTTCCATTAATATGCTGGAAGCGGAACTCTACTGGCAGTGATTCTTTATTTTTTATGATCTTTGCTATTGTTTCCGTGAAATTCACTACATCATCTGGATGAATTAACTGACATATTTCTATTTTTTCAAGCTCTGGGACCTTGTATCCCAACGCCAGCTCATGAGAAGGAGAGAAGTAACTGATTGAGTGCTCTTTATCCATTACCATGATGAGATCTGATGTATTCTCAGCTATGAGACGATACTTTGATTCACTTTCCTCAAGCGTCTGCTCCATCCGCTTTCGCTCCTGGATGATTCTATATAACTTTTCATATGATTCTATTAATAATCCGCCAAAAAAAACTCCTATTGAAACAAACAGTAAATATTGGAGATGAAAAACTGGATTGTCTCTAATTACATTTAAAACGATCGGTACAGTAATAATATAAGTGACTATGTAAGAACACAGGAAAATGATGTATCGCCTCACTGGTTTAAAATGTCCAGTGAATTTTTGAATTACAATTAAAACAGCCATGACTATTAACCAGCCAACGATTGCCGGATACCAGTTTTCAGACACCATTAACCTGGAAGCCAACGCAAAGCTGCTGGTAATCATGCCTGGACCTGGCCCAAGATAAGCAAAGACCAAAATGATAACCGAATAACGGATATCATATGAATATCCTTGATTCTGGAAAGATAAGCTAACGAGCACGGAGGAAACAATCCCCGCATATAATCCTGCCCAAATCCGCAGCTGCTTGAGTGGCTTAAGATTCAAATAAGAACGGATGACTAAAGGAGTACTGACCAATAAAGAAAGCATAGAGAGGTTTATGATGTAATCTATTAGAATCAACTGGCTCCCACCTAAAAAAATTGCAATTTATTAATTATCATAAACCAGAGAAAACACCTTTTCCATAGTATTTAAAACAATTAACCCTTTATTATTTTTAAAATTTTTAAAATAATTAAACTTTAACTTAAATTATTTCGAATATCGTAGTAATATGAACTTATAAAAGGAGGAGATAAATTTGACTAAAACGATTGAAAAGCGCCTTGTCCGTTCTGAAGTCCCTGTTGATCTGACATGGAATCTGGATGATTTATTCCAATCCGAAGAGAAATGGGAGGCGGCATTGAACGAGATTGATGATGACGTCAAAAAGTTCACAGACTTTAAAGGTAGCCTGCATAAAGATTCAAAGACATTGCTGGAATGCCTTACCGCGCAGGAAGATTTAACAAAAAAGTTGGTCAAAGTCCGTACATACGCAAGCTTGAAGCAATCTGCTGATGGTACCGACCCAGTGAATCAGGCAAATTCAGCTAAGATAGCAGCCAGTGGTACTCGAGCTTTGTCTGCTCTATCATTTATTTCATCTGAAATACTGGATTTGGAGGATGGAAAAGTCGAAGAGTTCCTTCAGGAAGAGCCTCGCCTTGAACCCTTCAGAAAGAGCCTAACAGAGCTTCTGGAAACGAAGGAGCATAAGTTATCGCCTGAAACAGAAGAAGTACTAGCTGCGCTTGGAGAAGTCCATTCTGCTCCTTACAATGTTTATGGAATGGCTAAGCTTGCCGACATGCAGTTTTCTTCAATACAGGATGAAGAGGGAAATGAACTCCCAGTCTCTTTCGCATTATTCGAGAGCCGCTATGAATTTTCTCCAGACACATATGTGCGCAGAAAAGCATATGGATCCTTTGTCTCGACACTAAAACAATATCAAAATACGATCGCAGCAACCTATGCAACTGAGGTTAAAAAACAGGTTACTCTTGCAAAGCTGCGAAATTATGAATCAGTTACACATATGCTTCTTGAATCACAGCAGGTAACACCGGAGATGTACCACAACCAAATCGATATCATCTATAAAGAACTGGCACCGCATATGCGACGCTTTGCTGAATTAAAGAAAAAGGTATTAGGCCTCGACAAAATGATGTTCTGTGACTTGAAGGCTCCATTTGACCCGGAATTTGACCCGGAAATCACTTATGATGAGGCTCGCGTGGTCATTACAGAATCTTTAAAAGTAATGGGCCCCTGATTATACAGCCATGATTGAAAAAGGCTTTGAAGAGAGATGGGTGGACCTTGCAGATAATGTCGGCAAATCAACAGGAGCATTCTGCTCAAGCCCATATGGATCACATCCATATATCCTGATTACATGGGCAGACAATATGCGCGGCTGCTTCACGCTTGCCCATGAGTTCGGCCATGCCGGACATTTTTTCCTGGCGAACCAAAACCAGCGCATCATGAACGTCCGCCCTTCCATGTATTTCATCGAGGCTCCATCTACGATGAATGAAATGCTTCTTGCACAGCATCTTCTCGAAAAAAAATAAAGATGATGCGCAAATGAGCCGCTGGGTCATTCTGCAGCTTCTGGGAACGTACTATCATAACTTTGTCACGCACCTGCTTGAGGCAGAGTACCAGCGCCGTGTATACACGCATGCTGAAGCCGGCAAAGCCCTGACAGCAAAAACACTTACTGAGATCAAAACTGAAGTCCTTAAAGGCTTCTGGGGCGATACAGTGGAAATCGATGAAGGAGCCGGCTTGACTTGGATGCGCCAGCCTCACTACTACATGGGCTTGTATCCATACACCTACTCTGCAGGTTTGACCGCATCGACAGCCGTATCACAGCTGATCCAGGAAGAAGGCCAGCCTGCTGTAGACCGCTGGCTTGAGGTGCTCCGTGCGGGCGGCACCATGAAGCCGCTTGAGTTGCTGAAGCATGCCGGATTGGATATGTCGACACCGGAACCAGTTCGAAAAGCTGTTTCATATGTAGGCTCATTGATTGACGAATTAGAGCAATCTTATCAATAAATTAAAGAACCCATGGGCTGTGTTGCTAAACCGTTCCGTTTTGAGGTGTATATGGCGAAAATGGCACAGTAAATGGCGTGGAAATTGTCCACGCCATTTTTCCTATTGTGCCAGCATTTATAAGCCATTTCATTACAAATTAACACCTGCAAAATGATAGTAAATGCCATTGACAATGTTTGTTGTACAAGGAATAATGACGGTCATTAACACTGTCAATTTTATGGCCGGTTCGGAAGTCAATTTAAGGGTGCCATTCTACGAACATTGCATTCAAGTATAGCCAGTATAACGATGAATATGGAATTTTACTTTATTTTTTTCTCACCGAAGGGAGCAGTTAGCGGAAGATTGATTTTTTCTAGAACAAGGGAAGATTTAACCTTAATTGAGTAACAAACAATCCTAGAAATAAGCGGAGAATATCCGGTTAAACTGTATGTATAGCTCGGTAAGGGGTAAATAAGCGGAGGTTTTCCGGTTAAGCAAGTGCGAATGCCAATTTTTTATGTTTTTCAAGTAAATAGACGGAAATCTTCCGTCTATTTAAGCTGTTTTCCATGCCATTTTCTAAATAAGGGAAGTTTCTCCGCTTATTTATCAGCCACTGGTGACCACCTCACCAGGGTCCTTTCTTTTTGGTGTGGAATAAACAGGTGCTTTGTTGAATAAGAACCATTATATTTTGGATCCGAAAATAAATTCAATTAGAAAAATGGCGTGTCAAAACTGAAGTCAGTTTACACGCCATTTTTATTGTCATTTAAATGATATGCACCCTAAAACAGAATGGTTTACTGTGTTGCACCCATGGGTTCTTTCTGTTTATTTATTCATTTTAGAAAGGAAATCTCCAAGAAGATCGTCCAAATCCTCTTCCTTCTCTTCGGTTTCCCCTTCTGGTTTGTCAGCTTGCTCAATTGATTCCCAGACAAATGAATCAAGATCATCATCCATTGAATCGTTTTCAGCCGTTGAAGCAGTCTCCTCTATTACCGGTGAATCCTCAGCGGCAATCACTGATGGAAGATCTATTTCATCTTCCTGAAGGTACAGGGCTTCATCGATTTCTGTAGACTTACTGTTCAATGATGCCAGCAGTGACGTTGCCCGTATGGGGTCTGTCAGCAGGTGATACACGATATTGCCCAGCAAAGCTTCTGAATGCTCATGCTTGATCCAATCCCGTTGTGATTTGCTGAGATTGCGTGGGAGAGGGATGGTAATCGTTTCGCGTTCCCTGGAATATGAACTCCCTACACCCTGCAAGACAAAATCAGCAATCTTGCCAGAGAAATTTCTTCTCTCGGTTTCTTTTAATTTTTGAAGATGCCTCAAGATATGGTCTGGTGTATCAGATGGGATCCGGAACGATAGTGCCTGTCCCCTTTTAATCTCATTTGGGTTGGTTTTTTTCATGAAATCACCTTATTTTAGCTTTTTACAGGTTCAGAACCGGCTTTGCTGCTCTTCTCTGATTTCTTCACATAATCCATAATGAGCTTATAGTAAGCATTGGTCATCATCCAGATGCTTTCTTTTTCATCCTCGAAGAATTCAATGTTATAGCCATCAAGATTATTATTCAATGTTTTAATATAGTCTTTTAAAACTGTCGCGCCGCCGCCGACAAAATAGCAGATTTCAGTTTGTGAATTCTTAGCCCAGACATTGCGAAGCAGGCGGTATTGCTTTTTAGCCAGTTCGAGAAGGATGCGGTCTGTGATATCATGGACGCTTGTCCGGCTTCCTTTAACCATGATATGGTTGCGGTCATTCTTGCGCGTGATGATTTCTACAACATCCGTTCGGCTGTCTAACTCCACGCCATGCTTGCTGCGGATTTCTTCCCTAATTTGTTCCAATGCCTCAGAAACACCAAGGTTGAAGCCCTGTGCCTTATCATCATCAACATTACGGTTCTTGATGACTGCGATATCTGTTGATAAACCGCCGATATCCTGAATAAGAATTCTCCTATCGATAAGATCTTTGTTAATGATTTTCAGGCTATTGTCCATTACTAGATTGATATAAGCCGCGAAGCCTTCAGGATATACCTTTACTTCATCAAATTTGATATTTACTTTCAGACCCTGGTATTTAGGGGTAACAAGGAATTCTACCTGGTGTACAGATCCTACCAGCTTAGAACGGTAGCCAGCATCTTTTCCTTCCTTAACTTCACGAAGCGGAAGGCCAGTGCCTAGTGTATAATTCGCATCAATGACATTCTTGTTTTTTGGAAAAAGCTTAGCATTATCTTCATTGACAGCATCTAATGCAAGCGTAGCGAACAACATAATCAAAGTCTGATCTTCCTCGGACTTGCTGCTTCCAGGATCAAGTTCAGTTGCATTATCACTTTTCGTCGCAAGGTTGCCGACACGATAGATAGCATTATTATCTTTCAGGGCAGGGGAGTGGACACGAATATGAATTCCATCGAGAGGATCCTTCGTATCAAGCTCCTCAATACCGATTACCGGACGGTCTTCTGTGTCCCTTGCAACGATATTAGGGATGTTCAACTCATTATCAAATTCTCCAAGAATAGCTTTAATAGAATCGTTACCAACATCAACAGCTGCAATTCTAGATTTCGTCATTTCTATCAGTCCTTTTCATTAATCTAAGTTTATGTATACTCCCTTACTATTTTAAAGGTAAAGGTAAATAATAGATACTGCAAGAAAATCGATTAAAAAGAAATATAAATGTAAACATGTAAACAAGTTGTAAACCTTACTCCAGTTGTATACAATATTGTATACATATTGATTTGACGCGTTGTTTACATATTTGTATACATGTAAACGCAATTGTATACATATTGTTTACATTATGTATACTTGTTTACAAATTCGTATACATAAGATCTAATCTCTTTTATTTTCAATTATTTGCCATTTATTCCGCCCTGTCTCCCCTCCCCTACCTACCTTACGAACTAGTTTATTTTCACTATCAACAAAAGAGAGAGTCGTGCGAATGAAAAATCCTGTAAATAGTTAGGAAACAAAAAAAATAGGTAGGAATGAACAATTTTAAATAGTAGCAGTAGCGGGAATGTTGAAAGGAATTGAGTAATTGATAGAGGGAATATGAATTTTATGTTTCTATAGAAAGCATGAGGAGATATGCACATGAACTTAGAATCAAAAGAATCACATTTTCTTGGTGAGGTCGTCCGCCAAGAAAACCAACGCTCATTAAGCTAAATAAATATCCCCTCCCCTGTCTGGTGGTTTGGGTGGAATACAGTCGAAACCTGGCGAAAGAGGAAGAAGAGTAAACAAAAGCCAGACAAACGCCTGGCCAAAAATATTCTATATTTTCTTTACAAATTCAGATTTGAGCTTCATTGCTCCAAATCCCTCGAGTTTACACTCAATATCATGGTCGCCATCTACTAGACGGATATTTTTAGCCTTTGTCCCGATTTTAATCACGGAAGAGGTACCTTTTACTTTAAGGTCCTTGATGACAGAGACGGTGTCTCCATCGTTCAGCACATTGCCGTTCGCATCTCTGATCACTTTATTGTCTTCTCCATTGGCAGCATCTGCAGCAGGGTCCCATTCATGGGCGCATTCCGGGCAAACGAGCAGGGTGCCATCCTCATAAGTATATTCTGAACCGCATTTTGGGCAATTGGGCAAATTAGACATGTGTGAAGCCTCCATATTCCTCTTTTAATAACCTTAATTATAGCCAAGTTTCAGGGACATTCCTATGGTATTAGTAATGAAATGAATAAGCTTTGTATCAAGGTTCTTAAACGTGTATGAGCATCCAAAAAGAATTTCCAGGACTGTTTTACAATCGTTATCTATTACAAATGTCAGTTCATATATATTAAAATCATATCCAAAAAGAGCCCCGGCAGGACGACCAGTCATCCACCAGGGCTCTATTATTAGTTTTCTACAATTTCCTTACGATTTTTCTTAAACAATCTTGATAAAACTTCATATACAATCGGTACTATAATCAGCGTTAATAATGTTGAACTGGTCAATCCGCCAATTACGGTAATCGCCAGCCCCTTGGAGATCAGTCCGCCTCCGCCTGATCCTATCGCTAATGGAATCAAGGCGCCCACTGTAGCGATCGCTGTCATCAGGATTGGTCTTAAACGTGTAGCACCTGCCTCAAGGACTGCATCACGCATTGTGAGCCCTTCGCGTTCCATGTGAATGATTCGGTCTACAAGCACGATGGCGTTAGTTACGACGATACCAATCAGCATCAACAGACCCATCATGACAGAGACGGAGATGGTTTCTCCTCCGATAAGCAGCCCTACAAACGATCCAATGACTGCAAATGGAAGTGAGAATAGTATTGCAAATGGTGCGACACCCTCACGGAAGGTAACAACCAAGATGAAGTAGACGATTGCAATCGCAGCAAGCATCGCGGCGCCAAGCTGTGTGAATGTTTCCGTCATATCTGCCTGGACACCGGCCACTCCGACTTCCACGCCTTTAGGTAGGTCTAATTCATCGATTGCTTTTTCAGCGTCAGCACCTGCCTTTGAAATATCCTTGCTAATGACAGTCCCTGATACAGAAGCATAATACTGGCCTTTGCTGCGAGCCAAAGTATTCATCGTTGTACCTTCTTCAACACTTACTAATTCAGACAGCGGCATGGTTGTTCCGAGCGCTGTTGTACTTCAGTGGCAAGGATGTCATCGATTGATTCTGGCTGTTCAGCTTGCTCTTGCTGAACAATGACATCCAGTGACTCTCCATCTTTTTCAACAGTCGTCAAGATTTCTTTCGATTTGTTCGGATTGAGCATCATGATGATTTGTCCTGCTGTCAGTCCATATTGCAGCAATTCATCCTGTTCAACCTTAAAGGTGTATTCTACATAAGCATCTTCTGCACTGGAAGTTACGTCCTTCAAGCCGTCTACAGTTTTCATTTCTTCTTCTACCATTTTGACAGTGCTTGTTAATTTGTCTAAATCCTCACTATACAAGGTATAGCTGATCTCATTCTCAGGCATCGACATTCCGCCAAAGTTCTGGCTCTTCCATTCGCCGCTTTGGCCAATGTTAAAGACATAGTCCTCAAGTTCATCCCTTACTTCAGAGAAGTTATCCAATTCAGGGTCAAAGATGAGGTACATCAATGCTCCGCTTGCACCTCCGCCCATCATGGCCGTCATCTGATCGGCCTCGTCGTTAATCGATACCTGTACAATATCTATGTCATCGCGTTTAAGCATTTCTTCTTCTACTTCTGCCACATTCTCGATTGTTTCTTCCTTAAGCTCGCCTGCTTTAGGAGTATATGTCAGATACATGACCTTATCTTCTTCACTGCCCATGAAGCTGAAGCCGATGATAGGGGTCAAAGCAAGACTTCCGATAAGTAGGATAACCGCAATCAGTGAAGTAATGATCTTATGGTTAAGCGACTTATTCAATACACCCTTGTACCAATTGGACAGTTTCCCACCTTCCTTATGGCTGCTTTCAGACTTTTCACCATATAACTTCTTCTTGAATAAAAAGTGTGATAAAGCTGGTACAATCGTAATCGCAACTATTAGTGAAGCACCCAGTGCAAATGTCATCGTCAGG
Source organism: Mesobacillus subterraneus (assembly GCF_020524355.2). Lineage (NCBI taxonomy): Bacteria > Bacillati > Bacillota > Bacilli > Caryophanales > Bacillaceae > Mesobacillus > Mesobacillus subterraneus. The sequence goes on along the minus strand of NZ_CP129019.1, from coordinate 4,475,737 downwards.
GCAAATGGTGCGAATAGTTCCCCTACCATGCCGCCTACAAAAATCAACGGTGCGAATACTGCAACCGTAACAAGAGTCGATGACAAAATCGGCTTGAACATTTCAATTGTCGCTTCACGTACAAGTGCCCGGCCTGTCAATCTCTCTTCTTTCAGATGCAGGCGGCGATATATATTTTCCACGACGACAATTGAGTCATCAATGACACGGCCAATCGCTACAGTAATCGCGCCAAGTGTCATGATATTAAGCGTAATATCCATCCAGTTCAATAGCAGCAATGCCATAAAAATCGAAACTGGAATCGAGACAATTGATATAATCGTAGATTTGAAGTCTCGCAAGAAAAGCAGGATAACAAGAATCGCAATTAATCCGCCAAATAAAGCTTTTTCAATCATTGTAAAAACCGATTCTTCAATTGGCTTTCCCTGATCAAGTGATACTTCAATGATTAACCCGTCGATTTTGGATTCTTCTTCTTTCACGATATCTTTCACTGCATTAACTACGTCAACAGTGTTTGCCTGCTGCTCTTTTACAATTTGCAAGGCTATCGCGTCTTTGCCATTTGTGCGGGAAATGGATTGAACTTTACCCACCAGTTCAATCTCGGCAAATTCGCTAAGTTTTACGAAAGGTGATGGATTTTCAGCAGAAGGCGTGACAGGAATCAGCATGTTTTTCAATTCATCTGTCGTCGTGAATTTGCCATCGACAGCAACGGCCTGCTCTCCTTCTTTGAACTCAAAGAGACCTAATGAAACGCCAAGATTGCTGGCTTGAATCATTTCCTCTACATTCGTTTCCGTTAATCCAAATTTCGCAAGTTTTGCTTCATCGTACGTTAAATTAACTTCTTCGATGTGCTGACCAGTCATAGTGACAGAAGCAACTCCATCGATTTTATCGATTTTCGGAAGAAGGATTTCCTCAACAGTGGATGTCAGTTCCACAATGTCCTCATTTGTGCTGCTGACACTCAACGCAGCAACCGGCATCATGTTCATGCTGATCGCTGTGATTGTTGGTTCCTGTGCCCCTTCCGGCAGCTTCACCATATCCAATGCAGACTGCAAAGCACGCTTGGCTTCATCCATATCGATGCCATACTCGTACTCCACCTGGATACTCGACATATTGGAGTAGGAATTCGAATAGACATATTTAACGTCTTCCAGTCCCTCCACCGCTTTTTCTATCGGAATCGACACATCCTCCATTACTTTTTCAGGAGTCGCCCCAGGATATACATCCATAACCATTAGGTATGGGATAGAAATATTAGGGATCGTCTCCATGTTCATCCGTGTGCCAGAGTAAATTCCTGATACAGTGATGATAATCGTAAGCAGCCATACGGCCAGTTTATTTCCAAGTACAAAATTGACTAAATTCTTCACTACTGCACCTACCTAAAAATGACTTTATTAACCATCATAATGTTACTGACTGACTGGTCATTTGTCAATTGTAGATGTACAGAAGTTACAATAAAAAGCATAAAAAAAACCGCCTCATAAAGAAGCGGATTTCGTCTTTTTACAATATAAGAATGTACAAAATTCACTTCGGTAATTGTCTAGCTCCTGCGCCTAGCCCCTCGAGTCGCTTCGGTCCGTCCATTGAAGTCAAAGAACGACTTCACTGGCCTGCCCTCCAGCGCTTGTCGGGGCTGACCAAGGCGCTTGCGCTTTTCTTATTGTCTAGCTCCTGCGCCTAGCCCCTCGAGTCGCTTCGGTCCGTCCATTGAAGTCAAAGAACGACTTCACTGGTACTGCCCCTCTCCAGCGCTTGTCGGGGCTGACCAAGGCGCTTGCGCTTTTCTTATTGTCTAGCTCCTGCGCCTAGCCCCTCGAGTCGCTTCGGTCCGTCCATTGAAGTCAAAGAACGACTTCACTGGCCTGCCCTCCAGCGCTTGTCGGGGCTGACCAAGGCGCTTGCGCTTTTCTTATTCATCATCTATTTCGCCGTCACGTATTTCATCTTCTTCCTCGACATCTTCCAGCTGTTCCCCTTCCTCAGGTGGTGCGTCATTGCCGCAGCCTGTCACTGTGAACATGGAGATGGCCAATAAAAACATCAACAATAGCTTTTTCATTAAACAATCCTCCTTTTGTTGAAGTTTTTCCTTTGCTTTATTTTTCTATGTAAGCTCATTTCTTAATTTGGACGCCTATCTAAAAAGAGATGAAACCGAAGTGTCATATCTTGATAATAATTATATTTATTGTAATAAATTTCAATATTAGCCGAACAATAATAACAAAGGAGTGACTAGTCGCATGAGTGGAACAAACGTAGAGCTGACTTCAACAGAGATATCGAATATCTGGTCTTCCTACTTGAAAAGCAGTATGGAGCTAAGGTTCTTTCAATATTTCTATGCAACTTCAGAGGATTCCGAGGTCAAAAATACAGTTGGAAAATTGGTGGAGTTTTCACAGAAGAGTCTCAATGACCTTAAAGCCATCTTCATAAAAGAGAACATGACGGTTCCTTTGGGCTTCACTGAAAAGGATGTCAGGCTTGAAGCAGATAAGGTATTTTCTGACACCTTTATCTTGTATATTTGCCATGATATAACGATGCTGTCGTTGAGTACATACCCAAGCGCTTTTCCTGATTGCACCAGGAAGGATGTCAGGGATTATTTCCAGAATGCTATTGAATTCACCCTGCGTATTCAAAATGAAATTACAGATTTGATGCTCTCACTAGGTGTATTTTTAAAATCGCCTCAGGTTGCCATGGACCATACGGTAGATTTAGTTGGTAACATGGATTATCTGAACGGCTTATTCGGTGGATCAAGGTCAGTAAACGCGGCAGAAATTGCAAACCTCTCAAGGGTTATCCATCGTGCCCGCTTTTCAAAAATGGTTTTGGTCACCTTCAGTAAACTGGCTTCCCACAAGGAAGTAAAACAGCATTTCAGCAAAGGAAGAGATGCGCTTGAAAAAGTCCTCGAATCGCTGGGAGATGTTTTTGAGAAAGAAAATATCCCCTATTCAGCTTCAGGTGACTATAATACTTTCGATGTGAAGTATTCACCCTTTTCCGATAAACTGATGCTGTTTTTCGTGAATACTTGCCTGGGAATGTTCTGCTTTATCATGATCAATCAAGCTCTGACCTCCAGTTTGAGGACGGATATCGTCACCAAATTCACGATGATTTCCACGCAAATGAAGAAGTTTTATGGAAAAGGCCTTCTTCTGTCAATCACCGAAAAATGGCTAGAACAGCCGCCGCAGGCTTTTGATCGGAAGGTATGAATTGCGTAGTATGGATATGTGGTAAAGATATATCCTAATGATGAAGGGCTATAAAAACCGCTAAACGGGTTCAGATAGTCCTTTTTTTAGTTTTTGCACTTAATACTTAGAATTTATCCTATCTTTTATAACTAATCCTATTGTCTGCTTTTCGAAACAAGTATAATTTAATAGTTAGTACTATCAAAACAGTGCATAACAATTCATAAAAAAAGAGGCGGTTCTAGAAAGTGAACATTTGGCATTCATACAAAAACTCATCTTTTATTTTAAAAATGACAGTCGGCTTCGTTTTAGGTATTTTAGCTGGCGTTCTATTTGGGGCGGAGGACGAGATTTTCAAACCTTTTGGAACACTGTTAATAAAATTGCTTAATCTCATCGCTACACCCGTTGTTTTCCTGACGGTTGTGCTCGCAGTCAATCAAATGATTCCTGCGCAATTAGGCAGGACAGGCGGAAAGCTGGTTCTTTATTATGGAGCGACAACGGCTGCTGCTGTCTTAATTGGACTCAGCCTTGCATTGTGGATCAACCCAGGGAGCTCCCTTACCCTTCCTAATGCGGAGGTAGAGAAGCCTGCGACACCTTCCATTTCTGACGTGATTTTCAATATTGTCCCGGATAATTTCTTCTCGGCTTTTACATCAGGCAACTTAATAGCCATCTTGTTCCTTGCAATCATTATTGGTTTTACGATTTCAGGGATGAGATTCGCGGCTGATGAGAAAATCCAAAACTACGGAGCTCAGCTGCAAACATTTTTAGAAGCGGCAAATGAGGTGTTCTTCAGGATATTGAAGGGCATCCTCCTATACGCGCCTATTGGTATTTTCGCGATAAGTGCTTCCACATTTGGCACACAGGGTTGGGACACATTAATTTCCCTATTGGAATTTACAGCAGTATTTTATATTGGAGTTATTATTCTTTGGGTCTTTGTTTACAGCGGAACATTGAAACTCTTCAAGATTCCGGTCAAAAGCTTCTTTGTTAACACGAAGGATGCCTATACGACAGCATTTTTTACTTCCAGCAGCATTGCCTCTTTGCCAGTGGCGATTGAAAGTGCAAAAAAGGCAGGCATCAGCGAGAGAATGGTGAATTTCAGTTTACCTTTAGGAGCTGTGTTCAATTCTGATGGGGGAGCGCTCCGGATGGGAGCATCGATCGTCTTTGCTGCCAATGTAACAGGTGTGAGCTTCTCACTGACTGATTTCATTACCATCGTCCTGATTGGGACTCTCCTTTCGATTGGCACAGCAGGCATTCCTGCGGCCGGGCTTGTGACCCTGTCAGTCGTGCTGACGATGTTTGATCTGCCGCTTGAGGTCGTTGCTCTGATTGCTGGCGTCGATGCGATCATCGGCATGGCCGGAACAGCATCGAATGTCGTAGGAGACGTCGTTGGTGCAGCAGTAGTTGATCAATCTGAAAAGAAAGCCGAAATGGCTGGTCAATAGAGACAAAGAGACCGCATCAGCTTTTAGATGCGGTCTTCACTATGCAATTATAAGTCAATCAGCACATTTCCCTTCCCCCGTGAAATACAGCTCAGCATCGTTTCATTGGAGCGCCGCTGTTCATCTGTCAGGAAGGAATCGTAGTGGTCAATCTCCCCCTCGGCTACCTTCACCTCACATGTTCCACACCCTCCAACTTTGCAGGAATACGGCACATCAATTCCACTTTCACGGAGGACATCCAGCATTGACCGTTCTGCAGGCACTTCAAGATGTTTGCCGCTCTGATTCAATGTTATTCTAAACGGGACCGTGTCCCTTTTCACAGGTGGTGCAAACAGTTCAAAATGGATATTGAATGCAGGATAGCCATAGCTTTTTGCTGCACTCTTGAATTCCTGGATCATTTTTTCGGGACCGCAAAAATAAACATGTGTGCCGATTTGGTGTTCCATAAGCAGCTCTGCTGACAAACGCTGCCGATTCTCTCCTTCAGAAAAATAAAAATGGCACTTACCAGGGTAAGTCTCGTTCAGGAAATCCCGAAAGGCGCATTGCTGTTTTGACTTTGCTGCATAATGAAGCTCAAAGGATTGGTTATTTTCGCTAAGGTCAGACATCATTGATAAAAATGGTGTAATCCCGATACCAGCTGCATAAAAAACATGATGCTTAGCCTGAAAACTCAATGGAAAATGGTTCTTCGGATAGCTGACTTTTACAATATCCCCTTCAGAGACATGATGATGCCAGTACTCTGACCCTCCAGTTGAAGGCTCTGCAAGTCGAACTGCTATTTCGAGCAACCCAGGCTCTGATAGATTAAAAATTGAATATGACCTTTCCAATGTCCCCGAAGCTTTCGGCAAATAAGCAGTGATATGTGATCCCCCGCTGAATGCCGGCAGCTTCGATCCATTCAGCGCCTGAAGGGTGAATCTTTTGATTGTTGCCGTTTCTTTTATTATTGATTTTACACGTACTTCATGGGTAGATTTCTTATGCAATCAAAAGCTCCTCCTATTCTATTTGATCGTTATATAACCCAAAAACGCATCCAAACGGCTTGAATAGTGATCCGACATTTCCAGCTCCTGTCCGCAGTGCCCGCAAACGATATACGACTGATTCGATACTTCATTTTTGCCATGGCAAGTGCAGCAAACCAGTTTCTTACTGACAGGTCCGATAGCTTGTGATTGCATGTCATGTTGGGAAAAGCCTGCCTTCATCGCTACTCCTTGTATCCTTTTTACAAAATCAAATGTCCCCGAAATGTATAAATACGTACCCATTTTCTGCTTTACGAACCATTGATTGACAATTTCTTCGTCACTTTCTTCTTGTAAAATATGAAACTCAAATGGTACATTCTCATTCAATGCCTGCTGAACGAGAATATGTAAGTTTTGATTTCCTTCTGAATCGGTACAAAATAAAAGCTTTCTTTTACCTTTGGCATATGAAAACATATCTGGAATCACCTTTTTTCCAGTTCATCTTCTAAATACTCCAAAACAACGTCCCGGTAAAGAGAGATCCCTTTGTAGTCAGCAATGAACGACGGCAGTTCATGTAGAATTGCTGAAAATTGCTCCAGCCACGGTGTGTGCTGAATGAATTTTTCAAGCGGAAGCATATGGGAGTGGATCGTAAATAAGATTCCATTGTTTTTTGGCAGGCGGAATAATTTTTGGACCTCCACCCGTATATGCACAAACTCGCCAACATTTTCTTTCGTCACTTTTTTTCGATCCTGCCCCCATTCCGCAAAGGTTTCAAGCGATGTATCCAGACGATTACCTGCCATTAGTGACCAGTTTTTTCTCCACCATGGGCTTCCTGCCTCGAGTCTCATCAAGAACTGGAGGATGCGATCATCAAGAGAATCTGATTGAAATCCTGGAATGGGCTTATGTATTTCTTTGAATGACATCCCCGCATCAAAAAATAGTGACCAATTTGCAGGAAAACAGAGCTGCCCTGCATCCAGGAACAGATCACCATCCCTCTGCATCATTAAAATAAGGTCTTCCTGAACATGCCTGCCGACAAAATCCAGAGGATCTAATTGCAAAGTCGTTTGATCACCAAATATGAATGTTTCCTCCTCGCCTGTAAGAAGGTTAGTAAACACCCACTGATTACTTTTCTCTGCCAGTTTGAATTTTTCAGGATAGCAAATGGCAAGGTGATGAAGGATTAGATCCAGCACTTCCCACTGGGACTCCATTGTAAAAGGAGAAGCATAATAACAGCGTTCCGGATGGTTGGATAACAATTTTCTTTTTAAATGAATTTCATCCAAATAATATTCCGTCAATTCAATGGCAATTGGTGGATTTAATGGAATGGCATTGTTAGAATATCTATATACATCACGATCGCTAAAAGGATAAGGAAAAGATAGATTTTTTTCAGTGGAGTTCATTCAATCACTCCTTTTCAGAATTTTTCATTTACTTAATACTATACAGAAGTTTTCAGATGAATTCACAGGAAAAAGTGGACTAGTCACTCAGTACAAGCAATTGCGCTCTTATTATGGCTACATTTTTATAACCCGTATAAATGCATGTTTTTTTTGAAATAATTATTAAGAACTCTATGTGGTGTTTATTACTTGACACTTAATAAGTTTTATATAATAATCGTTACTGTATTAGAATTATTCTAGTTTACCAAATAGTTAACTGAACACATCAGTAAAACTATTTCAAAAATAATCCAACCATTCAAGGAGGAAATTAATCATGGCATTAATCGGCACTCAAGTTTTACCATTCACAGCAAACGCATTCCAAAAGGGTGAATTCATCACTGTTACTGAAGAAAACCTTAAAGGTAAGTGGAGCGTAGTTGTCTTCTATCCAGCAGACTTCACATTCGTATGCCCTACTGAGCTTGAAGACATGCAAAACGAATATGCTACATTAAAAGAAATGGGAGCTGAAGTATACTCTGTATCTACTGATACTCACTTCACTCACAAAGCATGGCATGACCACTCTGAAGCGATTGGCAAAATCGAGTACATCATGATCGGAGACCCTTCACAGAAGATTTCTCGCAACTTCGATGTATTGAACGAAGAAGATGGTCTTGCAGAGCGCGGAACATTCATCATCGATCCAGACGGCGTTATCCAAACTGTTGAAATCAATGCAGGCGGAATCGGCCGTGACGCTAGCCAGGTTGTAAGCAAGCTAAAAGCTGCACAATATGTACGCAACAACCCAGGCGAAGTTTGCCCTGCTAAATGGCAAGAAGGCGGAGAAACTCTTAAGCCAAGCCTTGATCTTGTAGGAAAGATTTAAGGGGTACTCACCCATGTTATTAGATGCAGATATAAAAGCACAATTAGCCCAATATCTTCAAATGATGGAGGGCGATGTGCTGCTTAAAGTTAGCGCAGGATCGGATGATGTATCACGAGATATGCTGGCTTTAGTCGATGAATTGGCAACAATGTCATCCCACATCAAAGTGGAGCATGCCGAATTAGAAAGAACACCTAGCTTCAGTGTCAACCGTCCTGGTGAAGACACTGGCGTGACTTTTGCGGGCATCCCTTTAGGACATGAATTCACTTCATTAGTCCTTGCTCTGCTGCAAGTTAGCGGAAGAGCTCCTAAGGTAGACCAGAAAGTCATCGATCAGGTAAAAGCGATCAAAGAGGAATATCGTTTTGAAACTTATGTCAGCCTGAGCTGCCATAACTGCCCTGATGTGGTTCAGGCTTTAAATGTAATGAGTGTTTTAAATCCTGATATCTCCCATACGATGATTGACGGTGCAGCTTTTAAAGATGAAGTTGAAACTAAACAGATCATGGCTGTGCCAACAGTAATGCTGAATGGCGAGCCATTCGGAAGCGGACGTATGTCACTGGAAGAAATCCTTGCTAAAATGGGTTCTGGTCCTGATGCATCAGAGCTCAATGACAAAGACCCTTACGATGTTCTTGTTATCGGCGGAGGACCTGCTGGATCAAGCGCGGCTATCTATGCTGCTCGTAAAGGCATCCGTACAGGTATTGTCGCTGAACGCTTCGGCGGACAGGTAATGGATACTTTGGGGATTGAGAACTTCATCAGCGTGAAGCATACTGAAGGTCCAAAGCTTGTTGCAAGCCTTGAGGAGCACGTTAAAGAGTATGGCGTTGATATCATGAACCTGCAGCGTGCCACACGCCTTGAGAAGAAAGAACTTATCGAGGTAGAACTTGAAAATGGTGCTGTTTTGAAGAGCAAGACCGTGATCATTTCCACTGGTGCCCGCTGGCGTAATGTCAACGTTCCAGGAGAAGCAGAGTTCAAGAACAAAGGCGTTGCCTACTGCCCTCACTGTGACGGACCATTGTTTGAAGGAAAAGATGTTGCTGTCATCGGCGGAGGAAACTCTGGTGTTGAAGCAGCCATCGACCTAGCGGGTATCGTTAAACATGTGACAGTGCTGGAATTCATGCCAGAATTAAAAGCCGATGCTGTCCTGCAGGAGCGCCTAAACAGCCTTCCTAACGTAACAGTCGTCAAGAACGCACAAACAAAAGAAATCACGGGAACTGACAAAGTAAACGGGATTTCATACATTGACCGTGATACAGGTGAAGAACACCACGTTGAATTACAGGGTGTATTCGTCCAGATTGGCCTTGTACCGAACACAGAATGGCTGGGAGACACGCTTGAGCGCACTCGCTTCGGTGAGATCGTCGTGAACAAGCATGGCGCTACAGACCTTCCTGGTGTCTTTGCTGCAGGCGATTGCACGGACAGTGCATACAAGCAAATCATCATCTCCATGGGATCAGGTGCAACCGCATCATTGGGTGCTTTTGATTACTTGATTCGGAACTAAAGATAAAACCGCTTTGCTGCCGGAATGGCAGTCGAGCGGTTTTTTTGTTGTTTGAATTAGATAGATTATTTACGTCAACACGCCCTACCTAACTAAATAACGATCTTTTCTTGACAGCTTTAACCTCTTTCACCTGAAACCTGTCACAATAACGGCCTTTTCTTGACAGCTTTGGGCTCTTTCACCTGATACCTGTCACAATAACAGCTCTTTCTTGACAGCTTTGCCCTCTTTCACCTGATACCTGTCACAATAACAGCTCTTTCTTGACAGCTTTGGGCTCTTTCACCTGAAACCTGTCACAATAACGGACTTTTCTTGACAGCTTTGGGCTCTTTCACCTGAAACCTGTCACAATAACAGCTCTTTCTTGACAGCTTTGCCCTCTTTCACCTGAAACCTGTCACAATAACAGCTCTTTCTTGACAGCTTTGCCCTCTTTCACCTGAAACCTGTCACAATAACAGCTCTTTCTTGACAGCTTTGCCCTCTTTCAGCTGAAACCTGTCACAATAACAGCTCTTTCTTGACAGCTTTGGGCTCTTACACCTCAAACCTGTCACAATAACCGGCTTTTCTTGACAGCTTTGGGCTCTTTCCCTGAAACCTGTCACAATAACGGACTTTTCTTGACAGCTTTGCCCTCTTTCACCTGATACCTGTCACAATAACAGCTCTTTCTTGACAGCTTTGCCCTCTTTCACCTGAAACCTGTCACAATAACAGCTCTTTCTTGACAGCTTTGCCCTCTTTCACCTGAAACCTGTCACAATAACAGCTCTTTCTTGACAGCTTTGCCCTCTTTCACCTGAAACCTGTCACAATATCAGCTCTTTCTTGACAGCTTTGGCCTCTTTCAGCTGAAACCTGTCACAATAACAGCTCTTTCTTGACAGCTTTGCCCTCTTTTCCTTAAAAGCTGTCTTAATAACAACGTACTCTAGATAGCCGTGGCCGTGGCCGTAGCCCTAGCCCTGGACCTACCCGTTAAAAGCGTCTAAATAACGAGGACCATACCTGCAGAAAGTAATATAACCCTAGTATTAAATTTACTCTCCACCTAACAAAAAACCTTCAATCCAACTTGGATCAAAGGTTCTAGTCATCTAGCAAATCAGCTATACACTCTCTCTTTTTCATTTAAGCCCAGTGTCGTCGCTGTAGTTTCATGAATCTCATGGAACAGCTGCGGATTATCCACTAATGACACGCCATAGGTAGGGACCATTTCCTTTATTTTATCTTTCCAACCAAACATCTGCTCAGGGAAGCATTTTTCCAACACTTCCAGCATGACGTTTACGGCAGTAGATGCACCAGGTGATGCACCTAGCAATGCGGCTACTGACCCATCAGCGGCACTTACAACCTCTGTACCGAACTGTAGTGTCCCTTTGCCAGTTTCGGTATCTTTGATAACCTGTACCCGCTGTCCTGCTACTACGATACTCCAATCCTCGCTCTTAGCATTAGGAATAAACTCACGGAGTTCTTCCATCCTTTTTTCATGAGAGAGCATCACTTGCTCGATCAAATACTTAGTCAATGCCATTTCTTTCATGCCTGCTGCCAACATTGTAATCACGTTATTCGGTTTTACAGTACTGATTAAATCAAGATTAGAGCCTGTTTTTAAGAACTTTGGTGAGAAACCGGCATACGGCCCAAACAGCAAGCTCTTCTTGTTATCGATAAACCTTGTATCAAGGTGCGGAACAGACATCGGAGGAGCGCCAACCTTTGCTTTTCCGTAAACTTTAGCATGGTGCTGCTCTACGACTTCTGGGTTGTTGCAGACCATGAACAGTCCACTAACAGGGAATCCGCCAATACGTTTTGATTCAGGAATACCTGTCTTTTGCAGTAATGGCAGACTTCCGCCTCCGCCGCCGATAAAAATGAATTTCGCAGTATGATATTCCGTTTTACCGCTTTCAAGGTTTTGCACTTTTAGTTCCCATAAGCCATCACTTGTACGATTGATATCTTTAACACTATGGTGATAGTTAATCTCGACATTTTTACTCTCCAAATGCTCAAACAACATGCGAGTTAACGCACCAAAGTTAACATCCGTTCCTGAGTCAATTTTAGTTGCCGCAATCGGATCATTCGTGGTACGGCCTTCCATGACTAACGGAATCCATTCTTTCAGTTTTTCAGTGTCTTCAGAGTATTCCATCCCCTGAAACATAGGAATATCTGAAAGCGCTTTAAATCGTTTTTTCAAAAACTCAACATTTTTTTCGCCTTCTACTAGACTCATATGTGGCAGCGCCCTGATAAAGTCCTGCGGATTACGAATCAAATTGCTCTTCACCAGATAAGACCAAAATTGTCTTGAAATTTGAAATTGCTCATTTACGTTAATTGCCTTGCTAATATCTATCGAACCGTCGGGTTTTTCAGGTGTATAATTCAACTCACACAGAGCAGCATGCCCAGTACCCGCATTATTCCATTCATTGGAGCTCTCTTCACCAGCAGAAGCTAGTTTTTCAAACACTTTAATGTCCCAGTCTGGTGCTAACTCTTTCAGTAAGGATCCCAACGTCGCACTCATGACTCCGGCACCAATTAAGATAACGTCTGTTGCTTTCTGTATGTTGCTCATTATACCCTTCCTTATCCCTTATATTATAGTAGGTGCGCTGTTTCGCTCTCACCTGATAGCACACCTTTTCCATCCATGTTAAAACCATAACATAATCTATTATAATAACTTATACTTTAAAATATCTACTATTTACTGATTATTATAAACTATTTTTCCATAGTAAAAAAGTGAGAAGTCTCTCCACAAGGTTTAGAAGAAAGCTAAATCTACTGAAAAGCAAGCATCAGAACTGAAAAACTCTATTATCTTAATTCTCTACAAAAAACATTGATATGGCTCCCGGACCTACATGGGTTCCAACAGAAACTCCCATTTGCATGATATAAATAGCACCTGAAAATCCTGCTTCTTCCAGGATCTTTTGTTTTAGCGTTTCAGCAACGGTCTTATCCGATGTATATCCAATGAGAATAAATTCTGTCATTTCCTTGTCGTTTCGTTTAATGAACTCTTGTACATAATGCCTCAGTACTCTATTACGGCCTCTTTCCTTTGCAACGATTGCTCCTTTTCCTTGCTTCATCGTCATGATTGGCTTGAGCATAAGAATCTTGCCGATAAATGCACTTGCATTCGTGAGTCTGCCACTCTTGATTAAATGATTTAGGTCATCAACAGATAGGAAGTGTTTCACTTTTGTTTTGTATGTTTCATTAAATTGGATGATTTCATCAAACGATGCTCCCTGCTCTCGCATCATCGCACTTTTCATGATTAACCAGCCGCTGCCATGGCTCATGCATTTAGAATCGACTATATGGATGTTAACGGTCGACTCAGGTGATTCTTCATAAAAATAATCTTTAGCTAACACAGCTGATTGATACGCACCGCTTGTCCCGCTGGACATACATACACATAAAATTTCCGTGCATCCATCATTCACGGCTTCCTTTATGATCTTAAGGTATTCTTCCGGACTTGGCATCCCTGTTGTTGGATGCTCATTTAACCCTTCCAACATCCCAAAGAAATCATTCGGCTCAATATCCACTCGATCTTTATATAGCTTGCCCTCAATATTTATTGTCAGTGGTGCTAAACTAATGTCATATAATTCAAGAACTTCCTTCGATAAATCACAAGTTGAATCAGCCATAATTTTTATCATCTGTATCCTCCAAGTAAGTGACTCCCCTTATCTTAACCTAATCGCTACTTAAGTTAATACATATTTTTTAAGGCTTATTCCGTAAACTATTGGTTTGGACAATAATGGAAAATAAAGGATCGAAGTTTTAGCCATTCATTGATTATGGAAGCATTCGAAAAGTGCAACTTAAAGTGATTTAATAAACTATATTTAACTAATCGAACCGTTTTTTTCCTTTTTTTATACATAGATTCCTTCAAGGTGAAAATAATAAATGAGGATAAATTCTTTGAAGGGACTAAACATTATGGACAACGTTTTAATTGCACGCTCCTTATTTGGCACCACGATGGCATTCCACATCATATTTGCAACGATTGGTGTTGGCTTGCCATTAATGATTCTTACAGCAGAATTAATCTACCAGAAGACAAAGAACTATGAATATGTTGTGATGGTCAAACGTTGGACGAAAGCTTTTGCTGTTCTGCTTGGTGTAGGTATACCAACAGGTACGATAGCTGGTGTTCAATTATCCCTATTGTGGCCGGGATTCATGGAAGTAATAGGACGAGTTATGCCACTGCCTTTTCAGATTGAAATATATGCTTTCTTCGTTGAAGCACTTTTTATGTCTATTTATGTTTATGCAGCTGAAAGGATTTCTCCTTGGTTGAGAGTTTTAAGCCTAACGTTAGTCGCTTTAGGTGCATTGGCTTCTGCCGTATTAATCACCAATGTGCATGCCTTTCAGGGAACTCCAGCTGGTTTCCGTTATGAAAACGGGCAAATTGTAGATATTGACCCGTGGGCAGCCTTTTTCAACCCTGGTTTTGCGGTTACAGCCTTGCATGTGGCCGTTTCTGCTTATGTTGTAGGAGCATTTGTCGTTGCCTCTGTTTCAGCTTTTAAAATGCTGCGAAACGAATATGGATCACGACTCTATCGATTCCATCAGAAAGCCCTGATGATCAGCCTTGTAGTGGGAGGAATCTTTTCTTTCCTGACAGCGATTAACGGGCATGCTGCTGCACAATATTTACATGAATACCAGCCGGAAAAACTTGCAGCTGCAGAAGGATTATTTGAGACCCAGTCACATGCTCCCCTGGCTATAGGCGGATTTACGGATAGAGAAACCGAAGAGGTTAAGTGGGGAATAGAAGTTCCCTGGGCATTAAGCTTCCTGGCAGGAAACAGCTTTGACACTGTCGTTGTGGGTTTGAATGACTTTCCTGAAGAGCTTTAGCCACCTTTATTCATTCATACCCTTTTTAATGTAATGGTTTTAATAGGCTCTTTTCTCATCTTACTCGCTTTACTTGGAATAGCCTGGAAATGGTTTTTAAAGAAGGAACAATTTCCGAAATTTTTCCTTTGGATACTGGTTTTTTCAGGTCCTTTAGCCATCATTGCCATTGAGTGCGGCTGGATCTTTGCTTGCACAGACCGTCAGCCATGGGTGATTTATCGCGTGTTAAAAACCGCTGATGCTGCGACCTCGGCAACAAATTTAGGAGTTCTTTCCCTCTTGTTTTTTAGTGTCTATATCATTTTAGGAATTGCCGTTGTTTCTGTGCTTCTGTACTACTTTAGAAAGAATACGGTAATGGATGACTTTGAAAGAGCGGAGAATAAGGGGATCCCTCTTTACGGTTCAAATTCTTAGGAGGAAACACAATGACAGATGCACTTTTAGCGATCACAGTACTTTGGGGGTTTGTATTTATTTACGCAGTAATGGCAACGATGGATTTTGGTGCCGGTTTTTGGTCAATGATCTATATCAATCGAGACAAAACAAAAGCTACCAATGTAGCCAATCGTTATTTATCACCAACATGGGAAGTGACGAACACCTTTATCGTTGCTTTAGTCATTGCTTTGTATAGCCTTTTTCCAAAAGCAACCTATACATTGGGGACCATTCTCATCATACCAGGAAGTGCTATTTTACTGTTATTGGCACTCCGTAGTGCTTTCTTGGTTTTTTCTAATATTGCAACTGACTATCGAAAGCCTCTCACGTATATATCAGGCATTACCGGAATTATTATTCCGGGAATTTTAATTGCCGTATTACCAATTACACATGGTCAAGCTATTGACTATGTAAATGGAACAGCCAATTTAAACCTGACCACCCTTTTCACAAGTCCCAACACCTATGCATTCATTGGTTTTGCCATTAGCAGTACACTCTTTTTATCTTCCTTACTATTAGCTGACTATTCGAAGGTATCTAGAGAGATGCATGCATACAAAGTTTATCTTAAGGACGGACAGATTTTTGGTCCTGTTTCCTTAATTATGGCATTTTTCATTATGCTCACATTAAGAAATGAGGCTCCCTGGTTATACGATCGAATGATCACGGATTTACCCTTGCTATGGTTATCTATCGGATTCTTTTTGATTGCTGGATTGGGTTTATTTCTGCCATCGTTTACGGATAAGGGTGTTCGCGGAATGCCCCGGCTTGCTGTTGTAGCTACTGTCTTTCAATATTTAGTTGCTAGTTATGTGTATGGGAAAGCACATTTGCCATATATCATATACCCTGATATAACCATTCAGGAGGCCTTTACAGATCCAAATTCATTCAGAGCCGTGTTTACTACTTACATTGTAGGATTTGCAATCCTGTTTCCTGGCTTCTTCTACTTTTGGCGATTATTTATGAATGATAAGCAATATTTACAGCAAGTGGGAAAGGAAAAAGAGTAATACGGAAATTCAGGGATGTTTTTTAAGACTTGAGGTGATATCCGTATGCCGATGTTAGATATAGATGGAACGAATATATATTTTACAGTCAAGGGTGAAGGTATTCCGCTCGTTTTTATCCATCCTCCTACGCTAACATTTGTTGCAAAGCAGCTGCTGAAGTAAATAAATTAATTAGTCACTTTGTCAAAAAACAACATACGATATGAGAATGAATATTTTTACTATGATTAAAATGGAGACGGATTTTAATCACTGTCGGCCAAACTCGATGAGAACCGAGCTTGCCGACAGTATTGATCTATGTTGTTACCAGCTACTCCACTCTCCTAGCTGCCTGCTGAATAGGATCCCATACGCCATTATATGGGGGGAGCATACGCCAAATCTAAGTCGAGCAGTTCATCGGTCGTCATCGAATGAAATATGGCCGTCGCCAGGACATCAATTCGTTTATCGACCCCATTTTCCCCAATGATTTGCCCGCCAAGAACTTTATGTGTCTCTTTGTGATAGACAAGTTTTAATTTCATCTTTTTATCATCTGGATAATACCCAGCGATATCAGTTGCTGTGATAGTTACAGAGCCACAAGGAATATTTAGCCTATTTGCCTCTTTTTCTGATAGCCCTGTTCTCCCAAGGGTTAACCTGAAAAACTTAATAATCGAAGTGCCTACAATTCCTTTAAACGTTTTATGTACATCAACCATGTTCAATCCCGCGATTTGCCCTTGCTTATTGGCATGTGTTCCCAGCGGGACATGATCATCCTTTTCTTTTACTCGGTGATATTGTGTGGCACAATCTCCCGCCGCATAGATATCCTCCAAACTGGTTTGCATATAGGCATTGACCTGGATTGCACCATTTTCAATTGTTTTGATTCCTGTTCCTTCTAAAAAGGAAGTATTGGGCTTCACACCTACAGCAACTAGCACCAAATCGGTTTCATACTCTCCTTTATCGGTTTTCACGGATTCCACATGGTCCCTTCCGCCGAATGCCTCCACGGATTCACCCATTTTCAACACAAAGTTTTGCTTTACTGCTTCTTCATGAATCAGTTCCGCCATGTCTGTATCAAATATTTTGGCTAATTGCTCATTTCTTTCAATGATCGTTACCTTCTTGCCGAGCTCCGCAAAACTCTCGGCCATTTCAAGCCCAATGTAGCCGCCGCCAATCACCGTCACATGATTTATATCTTTCTCTAGATAATCCATGATTGCCTTTGCATCAGGGATGGTCTTTAATGAGAAAATACCAGGAAGTGTCACACCTTCCCACTTTGGAATGACCGAGCTTACACCAGTAGCAATCAGAAGGCGGTCATATGGAAGGCTAAACGTTTCACCATTGCTATGGTTGATTCCGCTGACCATTTTATTTTCTGTGTCTACCTTTTGGACCTCATGAAATACCCGAGCATCAATGCCATATTTCTCTTTAAAAGTCGACTGAGTGCGAGCGATTAAGTCATCTGTGGACTCAATCTTCCCACTGATCACATAAGGAAGGCCGCATTGACCGTACGAATAGACGCCTCCTTTTTCCAACACAGTGATTTCATGTCCAGAGCTGTTTCGTACCATTTGCATCGCAGCACTCATGCCCGCTGCATCCCCGCCAATAATAAGTATTTTCATCTTCATCCCTCCATTCCTTGTGTATCCATTTATTACTCATCTTTAAACATTGGGTTTATCAGTGGCTTGAAAAAAATGCTGATTTACCAACCTGATGTATCTTACGCTGTAATTCTTTCTTCATCATTCCATCAATGGAACGGATTGGACGATCATATGCTTAAATAAACCAGAAAGCATCAAGAGAAATCCAAAGAGAATCTGGATTAAAGCAACGAAAAATGGAACTTAGTTTTTTTACGCGGAAATCTCGTCATTTCTCTTGGAAATAAAACAGGAAAACAAATATTTGTTTTCCTGTACGTGATATTTAGAGTTTTGTTCTTACAAACTGCTAATAATCCTTTTTAAAAGATTTCTCATGTTGAAGCAGCCATTCTTTTCTCCACAGGCTGCCTGCATAACCTGTTAATTTCCCATTTGAACCGATAACTCTGTGACAAGGAAGGACAATGCTTAACTTGTTTTTCCCATTCGCACTCCCTACAGCTCTGGTAGCTTTTTCATTCCCAATGGAAATGGCAATATCCTTATAAGATCCCGTTTCCGCATAGGGGATTTCTTTTAAGGCTTCCCATACTGTTTTTTGAAAATATGTCCCATGAAATTGGTACGGGAATGAAAAGTCACGACGATTACCTTTAAAATATTCGTCAAGTTGGGTATAACATTCTGCTAAAACAGAAGGAGTTCCGGGCTGTAAATAGTTCTCCATTCTTTCCTTTTCAGAAAATAAAATTGAGCTAATGGCTTCATCAGTGCTGATAATTTCGATTACGCCAATTGGTGATTCATAATCCAATTTATATATTTTAGTCATATAAAGACCTCCAAAGATAAAAGGTAGCATATGCCTGCCAGCCTTCCCAATTAGCTGCATAATCTTGTAGTTCTTCCATAGTCGGTTTTCTTTCCAAATCTAATAGATTCTTTAAGGCATTATGAAGGCCAACATCTGCAACTGGAAAAGAGGAGGTATAGTGTAGACATTTCATCAGTACATAATCTGCCGTCCATGCTCCGATACCTCTTATCATCATTAATGATTTTCGTATTTGCTGATAATCCATCTTCTGAAGTAATAATTCCTTGGATAATTCTCCATTTGCCATCGCTCTAGCGATACCAATGATATATTCAGCCTTCCTATTAGTAATTTGTAGTTTCCTTAAATCTTCGACTGTTATAGTAGCTATTTTTTCAAATGAGGGGAATAACCAATACGTTTCTCCTCTGAAAATCAGGCTTTCTCCATACTGTTCTACGAAGCGCTTCTTTAATGTATAAGCAAAAGTTAAATTAATTTGCTGTCCCATAATTGCCCATACGAGCGCTTCAAATAAATCAGGGATGCTTATAATCCTTAGTCCATAATATTTATGGACGAGTGTCTTTAAAACTTTATCTTGATCAGCCAGTTGATAGAATTCTCCTAAATCCTGGTCCAAATCAAACCATTCCCAAATAAACTCCGCTGCTTTTTTGCGAAAGTGGATGGATGGCGGACCTATTGGAAATTCAACTTTTATGACATCTTTGATGAATCCAATCTTACATAAAACCAAAGATTCTTTGACTTTTATTAGTTTATAAACTGCTCCCTCATTAATTTGATGAAGGACTTCCAGTTTAGACCTGTCTAAAAAAATTAAACACTCTTCAAAGTTATATTCCTTAGGAGGATAAATTTCGATATAAGATTCATGGTCAATCCAATTCATTTAGGTAGTCCTTTCGATATTCACTTGGTGAACAGTGTTTTATGTTTCGGAACACTTTATAAAAATTGGAAGGACTCTGAAATCCCACCTCATAGCAAATCTCAAGGTTCGTCAAGTTTGTGCTTTTCAGAAGGTGAACAGCTTTATCAATGCGTATTTTTTCTAAATAAGTCCGTGGAGTCTCTGAGGTTTCTTGTTTAAACAAGCGTTCTAAATAATAGGGACTCAAACCAACTTGATCTGCAATATCTTTTAATATCAAATTTTGCTTATAACGATTGATTAGGAATTTGATTACATTTCTGACAACCTCTATATGCGGGGAGTGCTCGACTTCTGGCTGACATCTTTTACAAGCACGAAAACCTGCTTTTTCAACTTCAGTGATATTATAGTAAAAATCTACATTCATTTTTTTCGGCTTTCTTGATCTGCAGGAAGGACGGCAGTATATTTTCGTTGTTTTAACTGCTGTAAAAAATTGACCCTCATATTTTCGGTCACAAGCGATGATTTTCTCCCACATCTCTTCGAATGAAAGCTTGATATTAGCCATAACACTCCACGATCCTTTCTGTACTAGTCCACATACAAATAGGAAGTATCCATAAACCCTACTAAATCACGAGCATTCTTTTCTAGATAAGCAATCACTTTATCAGATAGGGCATTTCCAAAACTAAAGCGTCTCATTCCTAACTCTTTAAGTTTAGTGCAATTCGTTAGTCCAGGTAAAGACAACACATTTAGTGGAGCCCTAGCATTCAACGTTATTTCTTTAACTCACCTTCACTATTAAACCTAGAACAAAAATCCCGCTAGCTCCACTCTCAACAAATAATTTTGCTCTTTCAATTGTTTCTAATAGCGTTTTTGCATTTGCAAATAAGTGCTTTTTCTAACGTTAAGACAGAAAGTAAATCCCAAGCGTTTCCTAGAAATAATATTTCCTCTGAAGAGTGAATCTCATTAAATTTCTGAACCTTGTTCATTTTATTTCCTCCTAATGGTATTTGACCCATTTTAACAAGTAATACACGCCCGATTCGTCCTCATTCTTGCTCTTATGGTCTGTCATTAAGAAAATATAAAAAAGTGAAGCTAGATTGCTCCACTTTCCAAGTTTATTTAACTGAGTGAAAAAATTTAAATATTAATAACTAGAGAAACCTCACTTACTTATGGTACGGTTCTTCGTAATATGGCTAAGTGCTGTTTAATCTTCAATCGGATCATCTAAAACAAAAAGTAGAATAGCTGTAATTTCGATAGACAAAATGAACTTAATAAAAAATAAATCCCTTCCATGTAACCACAAGGGATTTGGTATTATTTATTTTATTACAACACCCATTTATCTTTCGTAAATAAAATACGGCCTAGTGCTAGAATTACTAACGCTAACGCTATGTTAACTCCTAGTGTAAGAAATACATGCTCGATATCAATGACTCCAACAAATAATTCTTTAAATATAGCAAACACATTTAAGATTGGCACTAAAAAATGTGTAGTAGATAATTCATTTAGCCCGACACTTGTGATGAATAAAGCTGGTAAAATTCCAACCATAATTATGGGTGTTCCGTAGCTTTGTGCTTCTTTTACCGTCTTACCAAAAATACTTGTCAGCAATAACGCTGAAGCCATTAATGCAGCGAAACTGATTATAATTAAAAGAGCGACCGTACCAATTAACCAAACATTTCCTTTCATTATTAAGCCAGCTTTTAACTGTTCTGTAAAGAAGTAGATTTCAATAAATACAATTCCTAACGTTAAAATACCTGTAACAGTAGCTAGAATTACAAGTGTTAACCATTTGCCTAATAAAAATGAACTGCGATTAACAGGAGTCATTAATAAAGCTTCCATCGTACGGCGTTCTTTTTCCCCTGCAATAAAATCTGCTGCTGAAGATGAAATACCTATACCTACTGCAATAACTAGCATCATTGGGATAAGGAAGCTCATCATTTGTACAGATTGATCACCTTCGATTACTTGTACTTTATTAACAGTAAAAGGTGTTAAAATTGACGTTTCTACATTTTGTTGTCCTAAACGTTCTGAAACAATTGCCTGACTGTATTGTGTTAATGCCATTTCGATTGCTGACATGGCAATATAGCTATTTTCACTATATTCATCGCCTAAAATTTGAACTGTTGGCGCATTTCCAGCAGCGATTTGCTGTTCAAAGTCTCCAGTAAGAACAAGTCCCGCTACTGCTTCACCTTCTTGAATAGTAACTTCTACATCATCAACAGCACGAAGCTCTAAATTTTCTTTTCCATCTAGTAAACCTTTTACAAATTCTTGCTGCTCTTTTTCTGTCACGACATGAAGCTGGATATCCTCGTCTGGCGCCATCATTTTTTCATAGAAAAATACTAATGCTGACATTAACATTAATGGTAAAAATACAGTTAAAAGTAATGTGCGTTTATCTCGAAATGTATCCTTTAACTCTTTTTTGAATATATTAAGCATCTTCATTTCCTCCACGTACTAATTTACTCATGAAAATATAGTTTAAATCGCTTGATCCTTCTTCAGCATAAAGCTGTTCAAGAGTGCCATCATAGACAAGCTCACCTTTATGAATCATTGCTACTCGGTCACATAGCATCGTTACTTCCTCTACAATATGACTAGAGAAAATAATGGTTTTCCCTTCACGTTTCAGTTGGTGCACAAGTTGACGGAAAGTATTAGATGATGTAATATCTAGCCCTGTCGTTGGTTCATCAAAGAGTACAATATCTGGATCATGTAATAATGTTCTTGCAATAGCCACTTTTTGACGCATCCCTTTTGAAAACCCACCAACTTTTCGATCTAAATAGTCTCGCATGCCAAACATTTTCGCTAATTTTTCAATACGTACTTTTGTTTCATGCTTACCTAAGCCATAAAGTGAACCAAAATACTCTAAGTTTTCACGTGTTGTTAGTCGCTCATAAAGTCCTGTTTCACTACCAAACAGCACACCGATACGGTTTTTTACTTCATCAGATTGTTTTACAGTATGAAAACCTGCTACTTCAACGCTACCTGAAGACGGTTCAATTAGAGTAGCGATTGTTCGTAGTAAGGTTGTTTTCCCAGCACCATTTTCACCTAGGAGCCCAAGTACCTCACCCTCATGAACTTTTAAGGAGACTTGCTTTAAGGCAGTTATATATTGTTTCTTGTTTTGAAATTGTTTTGTTACTTCTGTAATTTCAATCATTTCCGTCACCTCGTTTATTTGATGTTTTCATCGTACAAATAAATACAAGAGATGTCTGCGATGTTGTCGCAAAAACGCCTTATTATGTCGTGAAAAGGGAGAATTAATTGTAGAACTGTAAAAAATTACGTATAGTGTATATTTATTACGAGGTGTATAACATGAGAGTAGGATTAGTAGATGACCGAGCGATTGATTTAGATAAATTAAAAGCAATTATAGAGCCAATCGAAGAAATTAATATTGTATTTGCTACTACAAGTGCACAGCAAGCCTATGAGGAAATAAAAAAGCAATCGATTGATTTACTTATTGCGGATATAGAAATGCCAGAATTATCGGGTTACGAATTAGCTGATATCATTTATACACATGCCTTACAAATTATGGTTATCTTTGTAACAGGCAATAGTGGGTACGCTGTTCATGCTTTTGAATTGAACGTACATGATTACATAATGAAGCCCTATACGAAAGAAAGACTTGTATCTTCTGTTGAAAGATTGTTAGCGAAGCAACAAAAAGCCGAGTTATCGGTCCGAATTTTTATTAAGCAAAAATCTGATATTCATATCGTACAAAAAAAGGACATTATATTTATTGAACGTTCAGGTCGTGCTACAACGATCTATACAAAAAATGGTCCTGTAAAAACCTATCAAACCTTAAATGAATTAGAGGGAGAGCTAAGGGACCGTTTGTTTATAAGAGCTCATCGCTCATTTATTATCAATATTCAATACATATTAAATTTTTCGTTATACGCGAAGAATTCCTATTTAGTGTCCTTTGAAGGAATTGAAGAAAAAGCAGTTATCACAAAGGAAAACTTAGATATTATACAAAAAAATTACTTTTGAGGTGGCAATATGAAGCATAAACTATATTTTTTCATCATTTGTTGTACCCATTTTGCCCTCGCAACAGTAGGCTTTTTTTCCTTCTACATAAGCATTCCAATAAGCATCATTTTAGCATTAGTAGCTATGAAAAGATTTACGTTAAAGCTTGATTGGAGTGTAATAATCCATTTATGTATGTATGGGGTTTATGTATTAAATGGTAAGAGTGTCCAAAATCTACTCTTACTTTATGGCGCATTGCTTGTGGTTATTTATAGTTCACAAAAGCAGAAAGCGCTATTTAAGACTTCAATAGTACAGTTAGAAGTAAATGAAAAGCTAGTAGAATTTAATCGTACATTTCAAGAGGTACGTAAAGAACGTCACGATTACTTAAAGCATGTATCAGCAATTGCTTATTTACTGGAAAAAAATCAGGTTGGTGAAGCGAAAACCTATATGCAAGGGTTAGTAAAGCGATATGAACAGACGAACTTGTCGATAAAGGGAGAGCAGGGGGCAGTAGCAGCAGTATTATATACGAATTACGAAAAGGCACGAAGCCACAATATTGCTATTAATTATTTGCTTGAAATACCTGTATCAAATTTATCACTTCCATCTGATGAAATCGTTCGGCTAATAGGCAATATATTAGAAAATTCGATTGATGCAAGCATTGAATGGCAAACGAAGTATAACAAACAAGCTTTTATTGAATTAAGCCTTCGCAAAAAAAGCGGTCTCTATATATTAACTTGTTCAAACAATACAATCCCCTTGCCGAAGGAAATTGCTGACCAATTGTTTGCCAAGACTGGTGTTACAACAAAGCCAAATCATAATGGTTTAGGTACTTCAATTATTCGGCAAATTATAGAGCAGCATAACGGATATTTAGAATTTATAGCAGAGAAGCAAACATTTTCAATTACGTGTAAAATTCCTAATGTGGTTTCATAAAAAAGCTTTAATATGCTACACCTTATGATTGTCTCACGAGATGTAGTTTATTAAAGCTTTGATTTATTTAATGCTTCATGTACTTCTTCAAAGTTCAATTTCTCCCTGTTCAAACATCTTGTCAATAATCTTAAAAAGCAGATTCAATATAATAATTGAAACGGCTTTGAAACCTCACTTACTTATGGTACGGTTCACCACGGTTTATCCTGTAGGCTCGATAAATCTGCTCAACTAGGATCAATCGCATTAATTGGTGAGGGAATGTCATTTTGGAGAAGGATAGTTGTTCATCGGATCTTTTCAATACTTCCTCGCTTAAACCGAGTGATCCGCCGATGACAAAGGCAATTTTGCTTTTGCCGTATGTTGCGAGTTTATCGAGGGTGTCTGCGAGTTCTTCGGAGGATTTAAGCTTGCCATTGATGGCAAGCGCGATGACATAAGTATCCATACCGATTTTAGAAAGAATCCTCTCACCTTCTTTTTGCTTTACCTGGACCATTTCCGTTTCACTTAGTTCTTCTGGTGCTTTTTCATCAGGTACTTCTATAACTTCTACTTTTGCATAGCTTCCTAGTCGCTTTAAGTACTCCTCAATCCCCTGTTTCAGGTATTTTTCTTTCAATTTTCCAACCGTTACGATCGAGATATTCACAGTCATCCCCACTTTACAAACAGATTACAAACAGTTTACAAACACGATATCCACAATAGTTATCCACATATTCACATCGATATCCACATTTAGTAGGCGATCATTCGTTCGCCACAATATATACAGCAGGTTGTCCACAGTATCCACAGATAAACTCGGACTTATCAACAGACTCCAACTTTGTTAATTGTGGTGCTACCTCAAATTCATCAACCGCTTCATCCAGCGCTAATTCTACATGCTCACTACAGCAATACTTCATAATACTCATCCTTTCAGCTTCTCTTTTTATAGTTATCATTTGCTTAAATTCACTTTTAAATTTATCCACAGAGACCATTTTAACACAAAAAACAGGAAGCATTTCGCCTCCTGTTATTATCCACAATCACTATAATGTTTCTCCGCCTAACTTCATTGTTGTTTCTTCCAGCTGGCCATTTCGATAATACTTGACCTGCATGTCGTCGCCGACCTTCTTTTTATTGTAAAGGTGCTTGCGCAGATCAACCACATCCCGGATTTCCTCGCCATCCATTTCAACAATGACGTCATATTCTTTCAGTCCTGCCTGGGCTGCCGGTGAATCTGGCTGAACGCCTCTAACTGCGACACCATAGTTAACTTCCTTAGGCAGTTTCAACGTGTTTTCCTGGTGGTACGCTGAGATTTCATTTACGGAAGCTAATTCTACACCCATGAATGGCCGCTTAACTTCCCCAGTCTTCTCCAAGTCTTCAATAATTGGTACGGCATAATTAATTGGAATAGAAAGTCCAATACCTTCCACAGCACTCTGGGCAATTTTCATAGAATTAATGCCAACCACCTGGCCACTGATATTAATTAGAGCCCCACCACTATTCCCGGGGTTAATCGCTGCATCCGTCTGTAAAACTTCTGCCTGCCAATCTGGAGTTCCATCCTGATTGATATCGACTGGAATAGCCCGTTCTAATCCAGAGATAATTCCCTGTGTGACTGATCCTGAAAAAGTAAGTCCCAGCGGATTCCCGATGGCGATGACCGGCTCACCGGGTTTCAACTTATCAGAGTTGCCAAATTCCGCAACGACCTTAATTTGGTCAGCAGGAACCTCCAATACTGCCAGGTCAGTCCAGATATCGCTTCCCAAAAGCTTCGCAGGAATTTTTGTTCCGTCTATAAGGCTGACTTCAAGTTCGGATGCTTCCGCCACAACATGATGGTTTGTGACAATATAGGCTTTGTCCCCTTCCTTCTTATAAACAACGCCGGATCCTGTTCCTCCTGATTCCTGGGATTCGCCCCAGAAACTCGTGCTCCCCTGGATATTCGTGATGCCAACTACCGCATCTCCAGCCTTGTCGACTGCTTCGGTGATTTGCGAATAAACGTCAATGGATAGATTTTTTTTAGTGGTATCGCCTTCTTCTGTCTCTTCAGAAGGCTCTTCGTCTGTTGCCGCTGTTTGATTATGAGGTTCAATTTTATATGGCAGCACATCCAACTTAGACAATAAAGGAATCGAGAAGATCACCAATACTGCACCAATGATCGCACCTGCCAGACTGGCCCAGAAAAAGCCGCCTTTTCTGCCGTTTTGCGGTTTATACCGGCTTTGATAATCCTGATCATAGTAACCCAATGTCCACCAATCCTTTCATTGACCAATAGATACGTTAGTTATTCTTATACAGATTATTATACTATCAGTGGCGTAAATTTCTAAATCATAAGGCCCTCTATTACCTGAAAATAAAAAGGGAGCAAAAGCACCCATTTCTGATGCCTTTACTCCTTTACCTATTCATTCATTGCCATAAACAAGTTATATTAATGTCAAAGGTGTGGGAGTCTTCGGATCTGTATCAAGCAAATCGAACTGCTCCCCTACTAAGATGCCTTTGTCTTCCAGGGTTTGGGTGACTGACATCCTGGCGAGATCCTTCATGTTGTTATCTGTGCTTAAATGAGCCAGATAAATCCGTTTTGTATTATCCCCTGCGACTTCGCTCATTGCGACAGCGGCATCCTCATTCGAGACATGACCATAATCGCTAAGGATGCGGCGTTTGACACTCCAAGGATATCTTCCCATTCTCAGCATCTGCACATCATGATTGCTTTCGAAAACATAAGCGTCCGCATTAGAAATGATTCCTTTCATCCGGTCGCTGACATAGCCTGTGTCTGTGATGAGCACCAATTTTTTGCCTTCCTTATGGAACACATAGAACATTGGCTCAGCTGCGTCATGTGATACACCAAAGGATTCTATATCCAATCCTCCAAAAGTTTTAACGGTCTCCATGTCAAAGCTGAACTTCTGGTCAAGCGGGACTTCCCCAATCAATCCGTCCATCGCTTTCCATGTCTTTTCATTCGCATAGATTGGCAGCTTATACTTCCGGGCAACGATTCCTATGCCTTTTATATGATCGCTATGTTCATGCGTCACAAATATTCCAGAGAGGTCTTTCATTTCTCGGCCAATTTGCTTAAATAAAGCTTCCATTTGTTTGCCGCTCAATCCAGCATCCACTAAAAAGGATTGGCCCTCCGTCTCCACATAGATCGCATTTCCCGTACTCCCGCTCGCGAGAACACTAAAATGCAAACTCATATCTCTTCACTCCGTCATTTTATTTTCTCCGTCAGACAACGGGATGACCCGACCTTCAATTGCATGTACAAAAAGGTTTTCCTTGCCATTGACTTCTATCCTCCACGTTGGTGTCACTACAAGCGATGATGTCAATGAAACAAGAGTAGAATAGCCCAATTCAAAATCGGTGATTTTACTCTTCGGCTTGAGCAAACCTTTTTTATAAAGAGTTTCCAGCGCCCTTAATGGCGGCAGCAACTCTTCTGCATCCGACAGTTCATCGATGATTTCCAAATACGTTTGCTTATACGAAGTCACCTCATTATCCTCATTGAAAAAGAAAGTCAGTTTTGCATTGCTGTTATAGTAGAACTTTTTACTATCATGCTCTTGATAATACGTAATGGTCCCTGTCTCATTATTTTTGCTCCAGAACTTATACTGTTCACCGGCAAAAATATTTGCTTTTATGAAATCAGACAGTTCAGCCGGCTGGAACTTGCTCGTCAGTTTGAACGGCTTTTCAAGCTTGACTTCAATCGACGTGCCGTCTCCCAGACTGACGGATTGTCCCTTGACCTTCTCCGTTTCCTCGAAGGTGAATACCTTGGCTCTTACACTAAGATACTGTTCTTTCTTTTTTGTGTCAGGGAGTTCCCCATACGTGATATCGTCATTTCTCAGCTTTTCCTCAAGGGTCGCTTCTTTAAGAATTTCATACTGTGTCGCATCCCTGGTATTCATAAACTGGTACACGAGATATATATCCAGGACGAGGAATGTGAGAATAAAGATTGTCTTGATTCTACTCCAATCCATTATTCAATTCCTCCTCCCATATGAGCTGGCGCCACTCCTGGTCGTATAAATAAAACCAGCCTGGTTCCAACAGGATTAATGAATTTTCTGGTCCCTGGGTCATATAATAGCCAGGCATAACATTTTGCAGCAGCTCAGGCTTAAAGTCTTTCTTGCTTTGCAGGTATTCTAGCGCTTCATATCCAGACGGCAATGTCTTGGTGACAACGTCCGGATTCAATGGCAGCTCGAGGTGGAACCCCGGGCGTACATACCTGCTAATTTCCGAATGTCGCCACTGCTGATAGATCTCCGACATCCCTGTTTGATTGAAAACAGGATAACCTTCCTTGCTGTAAAGACGAAAAAGAACATTCTGGTTAAAATCATCTTTATAAACATAACGATAAGGTTCCGTCCAGCCACCATGGTTATTAACAAACTCGATACTCTTCTGGAGAACGTTGTTGGTGCCGATGACTGAATCGCCACTCCTGACAGGATTCACGTAGTTAATCATATTTGTATCGGTGTCAACGATCATCTTACTGGCATCATCCGTATATTCCTCAATTCCATCGACTATACTGCGCTGTACAAAGCTTGGGTCTGTAAACAAAGCTTCCTTGAATTGTTCAGATTCAAGAGGATTCTGATAGTAAGTGTGCAGCACCATCTTCACTTTTTCAGTTGGCAGGTAAATCTTCTTGATATCGGAAACGGTATGAAGGAAATACGGCGTCAGCCTTTTTGCAGAATCATAAAATTGATTCGTAAAATCATTGATATAGGAAGGACTCACATTGCTGACATAGGCTTCCTGATTTTTCTGCGAATAGAAATATACAATGCCTTCCTGCTTTTGCTGGGTCTCTGAATTAATGATGATCCGGTCGAAATCAAACTTCGGCATATCTTTTTCATCGATATTCAGAACCCTTTTATAAAGTTCAATCGGCACCTCATCTGGGAAAATAACTTCAGTATTATCCCCCTGAGCAATTTTCTCATTAAATTCACTGATTCGCCCAGGGTACTTTTCGATATCAAAATACTTCCATTTTGAAATAACTCCGATTATATTATCGATATTGCCATTGTCTACCGAACCAAACTGTTTACGGTCCACATGATATATTATCTGATGTGGCTTGACGATTTTTTTTAGTTCCTTCTGCGTGGCAATACTAACTTCTTCAACAGTCTTTTGATTGTTTACAATTTCATAGTCCGGCTGATACGTCCAGATATTCCAGGTTAAAATCCCGCTTAGAATCACGAGAAATGTTAAAATAACTGTTTTAATATTTTCATATGTCATGACCAATCATCCTCTGCACTTCGGTCATAAGGAAGTGTAAATTGAACAGTGGTACCTCTTCCTTCCACACTTTCTGCCCAGATTCTTCCCCCATGGGCATTGACCATTTCCCTGGCAATGGCAAGCCCTAACCCTGTACCACCTAGTTTGCGGGTCCTGGCTTTGTCGACACGGTAGAAACGATCGAAAATTTTATCCAGGTTATCTTTCGGGATGCCAACGCCTTCATCAGAAATGCTTGCAACAATCTGATCATCCAGTTCTTTCACTTTGAAGGTAATCGTACCGCCCTCTGGTGAATATTTCATGGCATTAGAAATGATGTTATCTAGTACTTGGGTTATCTTATCTTCATCTATTTCTACGAAAATCGCATCATCCGTGATTTCCCTTTTGAAAGAAACGTTTTGTTCCTTCGTCATTTCGAATCGGTCAATAATCCTGTTAAAAAAGACCGGGAAATTGACCCATTCCTTTGATAGACGATAATCCACACTGTCAAGTTTTGATAGCTGCAGCAAATCGTTAACAAGCCGGATCATCCGCTCTGTTTCACCTCTGGTTGTCTCAAGGAAGTTCGGAGCGATTTCCTCATCCCTCCACGCTCCTTCAGCCAGCGCCTCCAGATAGCTGCGCATCGTTGTTAGCGGAGTCCGCAATTCATGGGAAACATTCGCAACGAATTCCCGTCTCTCCATATCGATTTTTTCCTGTTCAGTAATATCATAAAGAACAGCAATCAATCCATTTACAAAGCCACTTTCCTTTTGTATGACCGAAAAGTTTGCCCGAAGGATGAATGGCTTGCTTTTTGTACTGTAATCCAGGACGATTGAGTCTTTCTCCTGAAGTAAATCATCAAAAGTATAATTCTCATCCAGTCCAAGTACAGAAACTAACGGCTGCGACAACACTGTTTCACGTGGAACACCAAGCATCTGTGCAGCTGGTTCGTTGATCAGGATGATGCGTCCTTTCCGGTCAGTCGATATGACACCGTCGGTCATATAGGAAATGACAGAGGAAAGTTTCCTTTTCTCTCCTTCTGTTGTGGCCTGTGCTTCCTGCAGTTTTTTCGTCAGATTGTTAAAGGTGATCGCAAGTTGACCGATTTCATCGTACCCATAGACCTTAACCTTCCTGGAAAAATTGCCGCGAGTCATAGCCAGTGCCTGTTTACGCATATCTGATATTGGCCTCGTAATCGTCTGTGCAAGTAAGACTCCCAAAATGGCTGTGAAAATCAGGGCAATGGCTGTTCCGGTTGCCAGAATTGTATTGATATCATTCATCTGGTCAAAAATATCATCAATATTCGCCACTAGATAGACAGCGCCTATTGCTTCACCGTTATGCATGATAGGTGTTGAAAGAACCCAAACTCTTTCGTTCGCTTTTAACTGGATGACGTCTTCATCTTGTTCAGTGATGATCGAACGCTTAATCTTGACGTCAGGAGTCCTCTGACCCACCATCCCCTGATTGCTAAGGCTTGATGTCCCGAGTATTTTAAAACTGCTCCCGTCAACTACCCGGATTTCAGAAATATCATTGGGCTTATAGTCCATTAAAATCTGCCTAATTGCTTCCTCTTTCGTCGGGTCTTCCTTCCCGCGCTCCTTCACCAGCTCTTCCTGTATATCATAAACCAGCAAATCCACGCGGGATTTTACAGATTCCTGGTAATTCGTCATCAAGGTTGTCTCGAGTTTTCGGACAAAATAAACCCCAATGATTTGCATGGCAACGAGAATAAGCAGGACATATATAATCACAAATTTAAGGTGTATGGAGCGAAAAAAACCAACCTTTTTCATTCCTATATTTACTCCTGCTCAGAGTTTCTTAAATAGTAGCCTACTCCACGTCTTGTCACGATCCATGTCGGGTGGCTTGGGTTGTCTTCGATCTTTTCACGCAAACGCCTTACAGTTACGTCTACTGTACGGACATCTCCATAGTAATCATAGCCCCAAACTGTTTGCAGCAGGTGCTCCCTCGTCATGACTTGTCCGATATGCTTGGCAAGGTAGTGAAGAAGCTCGAATTCACGGTGCGTCAATTCAATCGTCTCTCCTCTTTTGGAGACAACGTAAGGATCAGGATGGATCGTCAAGGAACCAACCGTAATTTCATTTGATTCCTCTTGTTCATCTTCTCTGATCGCATTCTGCTGATGGCGACGCAGGTTTGCTTTTACCCTGGCAATCAATTCCCTTGTGCTGAATGGCTTCGTGACATAGTCATCTGCCCCAAGCTCAAGTCCGAGCACCTTATCAATTTCAGAGTCCTTAGCAGTCAGCATGATTATAGGCATCTCGTGTTTTTTACGGACTTCACGGCAAACTTCCATGCCATCACGCATCGGCAGCATAATATCCAGCAAGATTAAATCAGGTTGAATTTCCTCCACCATTTCAACTGCCTGGTTTCCATCATATGCACAGTAAACATCGTAACCCTCTTTTTTTAGATTGAACTGCAGAATATCTGCAATTGGTTTTTCATCGTCTACTACCAGAATTTTTTTCTCCATACCAATTCTCCTTTTTAAGCCAAATTAACAATCGTATATTAATGAATTTTTTTCTGTGTTAACATGCTATCTTATCTATTTTACTGTAAATCAGTGAAAAACTGAATTTTTCTGTTATATTACCTCTATTCTTCTCTTCCCAATTGTACCAATACTGTCCATCACAATAAACTGACAGGCTTATAAAGATTTTAAGACATATCACTAATAACACAAGTGTTAATAAAAAAAGTCTCTAGTTAGCTAGAGACTTTTTTTATAGGTTTATTTTAATTTTGACATTGGATCTATAATCCTGCCGTTTTGATATACTTCAAAATGAAGATGGATACCTGTGGAGTTTCCTGTCCTTCCCATGATACCAATCTTCGACCCTCGGGAAACTGTCTGGCCTACGTTTACGGAGATGGATGCAAGATGTGCGTACATTGTGCGGTAGCCGTTGTTGTGATCGATGATGATTTTGTTTCCATATCCATCACCTTTGTTACCAGCATATACGACTGTCCCATTATCCGCAGACTTGATTGTGTAGTCGCTTGGCCTTGCGATATCAATTCCTTTGTGCATCCTGCTCCAGCGGTACCCCTGGCGACTGGATACATATCCGCCATTAGTCGGCCAAACGAAAGTTCCGTCTCCGCGTGAAGGAACAACCTTTGTTCCTTTGACGATAATTTCCTTCACAGGCTCTTTAAGTACAGATTCCTGTGTGACTTCCTTTTTAATAACCCTGCCATTCTGTTCAGTCAGCGTTGAGGTGATACCCATCATACCAACCTGGCCTTTTTGCACTGTCTTTGTGTCGCCCTTGAACATAGAAGAATCTTCTTTGACTTCTTTTTCATAAGCCACTTCTTTTTGTTCATAAACCTGGCGATCGACCACGACTTCCACGAATGGCTTCAATACAGTCACATTTAGCTCTTGGCCCGGCTTAAGGACAGTATTCTCATCAAATCCTGCATTTAAAGAAAGTAATTGAGCAAGCGTTAAATCGTGATCATTTGCGATGCTCCCCAATACATCCCCTTCTTTAACCTGGTACTTCTGTTCCTCCAGAGTACCTTTTTTCAAGAGCTGGACAGCTTCCAGGACTGAAAGCACTTCTTCTGGATCAACTTTCTCTTCTGATTGTGAAACTTCTTTTGTCAATTTAGCGTCTAATATATGAGTTTCATTTACTTTTACTTCGGGTAAAGGTAGATTAGGAGATTTCTTTTTATTCTCCAACTCTGCAAATTCTTCTTCAGTAATGTATTCAAGCATTAATGTCTTAAGAACTTCATTCGCTGCTTCTTGATCTTTTACATAAGCAACTGTCTTATTGTCGATGACAAGGGCAGATACTTCAGCCTGAACAGTCAATTCATTTTTAATATCATCTAATACTTCACTGGTCTTCTCATTTGCTGCAGAGCTGAACATTTGCTCAGGAACAAAAGATACGTCTACTCCCAGCTCAACACCAAGATTCGCGTATTCTTCCTGGACCGCTGCTAACTTATCTTCTACCAGTTGTTCTATTTGTGCTTTATCGGCTACAGTTCCCACAAATCTATCATTCACATAAACATGATACATTGTTGTTAAGTCAGACTCCGCCGCAAGTGCAGCATTTCCTGCACTAAAAGACAACGCTGCAACAGTTAGTGCTGCCATGATTGACTTTTTTATTGCTGGCTTCATCTCTCTAGATGTTTTGCCGGCGAGATTGGACAGCTTATGTTTTAAATTATTCATCCTGATCCTCCTACAACGGTCAAAAACTATTAGTCTAGTTCTAAATAACTATTTTTGATAATCGTACCTTTATACTTTACCATATAATGTATCGGTGGAAAGGCTAGTCTTCATTATGTAACAAAAATGTATAATAGCTGACATTTTATTACGATTTTTGTCAGTTAAATGGAATTAGATATCGGAACATTTACCTATCCAACATATTTAAAATAATCAAAAAACCTAGTAATATTAGGATATTCTCCTGCTTTTGGAGGATTATTATTGAATAATGTTATTAATAGCAATACAAACATGTTAAAAATAGGAAGATTATCGTTATATTACATTAATGTTACAGAACAAAAAGCGAATCCAGGGGCTAGGCGCTGGAGATAGATTATGAAAACAAGATGAAGTTATCTTCCTTAACAAAAAAAAAGAGAGCATGTCATATGACACGCTCCCTTTTTTAATGGCTCAGGACGGAATCGAACCGCCGACACAAGGATTCAGTCCTTTGCTCTACCGACTGAGCTACTGAGCCAAGATGATATGTAGTTTCCTAAACTTTAGTTCGTTTAAGTCCTTTGCTTGAATGACCTCTCGGTTTTTCTCGCAAGTTGCCATAGATGCTTATTCGGAGAAGCAAGCAACTGACTGAGCTATTGAGCCAAAATAATATGTAATTTATTTTCGCTGTCGCGAAAAATCTTGGTGACCCCTACGGGATTCGAACCCGTGTTACCGCCGTGAAAGGGCGGTGTCTTAACCGCTTGACCAAGGGGCCATATTTAGTTGATCCTTTTTCACTGATGTAAAGTTAAGGAGGATAATTTTTCGCTACCGCGAAAAAATCTTGGTGAGCCATGAAGGACTCGAACCTTCGACCCTCTGATTAAAAGTCAGATGCTCTACCGACTGAGCTAATGGCTCCTATCAAACTTTATCGCTTTTTGTCGAATCAGTGACAACGTTGTTTATATTACCATAGCATTTTATTGTTTGTATATATCTTTTTGAAATATTTTTTTGCTTTATTGTATTTTTCTTCGTCGTTCACTCTTTTTCCCCTAAATTTGTTCCATTTATCATTAGAAATTTGCTAAATTAGGTTAATTCTGCGAAGTTGGGATGTATTTACGTGAAACGAGATGCCGTTTCCGCAAATTCAAGCCGTAATCCCGTGAACTGTAAACAGCTAGGACTCCCATCAATAAAAACAAGCCCCCGACCTTAGTCATCCGGGGGCTTGTTCAATAATTATTATGATCTCCAAGGGCTGCGGACGACATTTGTCTGCGTGCGGTCCGGGTCGACTGAGAAGATGGACAATGGGATGCCTGTCAGTTGTGAGATGCGCTCAAGATAGTGTCTTGCGTTTTCAGGGAGTTGGTCTAGTGATTTCACTCCAGTGATATCTTCTGTCCAGCCTGGCAGCTCCTCGTAGACTGGCTCGCATTCAGCAAGTGTCTTAAGGCTTGCAGGGAATTCTTCGATTAGCTCACCCTTGTAGCGATATGCTACACAGATTTTAAGGGATTCAATGCCAGTTAACACATCGATAGAATTCAACGATAGATCAGTGATTCCGCTAACACGGCGTGCATGGCGGACAACGACGCTGTCGAACCAGCCGACACGGCGTGGGCGACCTGTTGTCGTGCCGTATTCGCGTCCTACCTCACGGATATGGTGGCCGATTTCGTTATCTAACTCTGTAGGGAATGGTCCATCGCCTACACGAGTCGTATAAGCCTTAGAAACTCCCACAATATGGGTGATTTTCGTTGGACCTACACCAGAACCGATTGTAACACCGCCAGCTACTGGATTGGATGATGTAACGAATGGATATGTTCCCTGGTCGATGTCGAGCATGACGCCCTGTGCACCTTCAAATAGAACACGGCGTCCTTCATCCAAAGCATTGTTCAAAACAACGGATGTATCGACGACATAATCCTTGATTTGTTGTCCATACTCATAATACTCATCTAAAATATCCTCAAGCTTAAATCCTTCAGTTTCATAGATGCGCTCTAACAGGCGGTTCTTTTCCTCGAGATTCCGTGTTAGCTTCTCCTCGAAGACTTCCCTGTCAAGAAGGTCGGCGATTCTGATACCCGTTCTCGCAGCCTTGTCCATGTATGCAGGACCGATTCCCTTTTTGGTCGTTCCGATTTTATTAGCACCCTTGCTCGCTTCTTCCACTTCATCAAGTTTCAGGTGATAGGGAAGGATGACATGCGCACGGTTGCTGATTCGCAAGTTGTCTGTCTTAACATCTTTATCGTGAAGATAAGCAAGTTCCTTCACGAGCGCTTTCGGATCGACAACCATGCCGTTACCGATGACACTGATTTTATCATTATAAAAAATTCCTGATGGAATCAAATGCAATTTATATGTTTCACCATTGAATTTTATTGTATGTCCGGCATTGTTCCCTCCCTGATAACGGGCAATCACTTCAGCATTCTCTGAAAGGAAGTCAGTAATCTTCCCTTTTCCTTCGTCTCCCCATTGTGTACCAACTACTACTACGGATGACATATAAAAAGCACCTCCAAAGGTATACGGTTATTATTTCCGTTTCAAACATATAAAGTTTACCAATAAAAATAGTACAAAGTCAACCAAACACGAACATTAAATTTATATTATAATTATTTCGTTCGTAAAAATCACATCTTCTATTGTCTTAATAAATTTACTGCAAAAAAAGAGAATCAATCCTTAAGGATTAATTCTCATTATGCCCCTGGTGGAGCGTACGATTCGTCGTATCTATTTTCAATATTGACGAATTTATTATATTCTTTTACGAATGCCAGCTTCACGGTTCCTACCGGGCCGTTACGCTGCTTGGCAATGATGATTTCAATGATATTCTTATCTTCTGATTCCTTATCATAATAGTCATCACGGTAAAGGAAGGCAACGATATCGGCATCCTGCTCGATCGAACCTGATTCACGAATATCGGACATCATCGGGCGCTTGTCCTGTCGCTGTTCCACACCACGGGAAAGCTGAGACAGCGCAATTACAGGCACTTGCAATTCACGCGCAAGTTGTTTAAGTGAACGGGAAATCTCTGATACTTCCTGCTGGCGGTTTTCGCCGGCACGCCCGCTCCCAAGGATCAGCTGGAGGTAGTCAATCATAATCATGCCCAGTCCATGTTCCTGCTTTAATCGGCGGCATTTTGACCTGATATCGGTAATTTTTACACCAGGGGTATCATCAATGAAGATCCCTGTATTCGATAGGCTTCCCATTGCCATCGTCAATTTGCCCCAGTCTTCATCCGTCAGGGAACCTGTACGCAGCCTTTGGGCATCAATATTGCCTTCAGCACAAAGAACACGCATGACAAGCTGCTCTGCGCCCATCTCCAAACTGAAGATCGCGACATTCTCTCCTGTCTTTTTCGCAACGTTCTGGGCGATATTCAGGGCGAATGCTGTTTTACCGACAGATGGACGGGCGCCGACAATGATCAAATCGTTTCGCTGAAAACCTGCAGTTATGCGGTCAAGCTCAGTAAATCCAGTCTCAAGGCCAGTGATATCTCCTTGACGGTTATGCATTTCTTCAATGTTATCGTATGTCCTGACAAGGACATCTTTTATATTATGGAAGGCTCCTCCGCCTTTGCGCTGGGCAACCTCCATGATATTCTTTTCTGCTTCTGCAAGTAATGCCTCGACTTCATCCTCACGCATATAGCCATCTTCTGCGATGCCTGATGCTGTCCGAATGAGCCTTCTCAGCAATGACTTTTCCTCTACGATTCTAGCATAATACTCTATATTAGCAGCCGTCGGAACCGATGCGGCCAATTCACTTAAATAACTGACGCCTCCAACATCTTCAATCAGCTTGGACGACGCCAATTCCTCAGTGACGGTCACCAGGTCGATGGCTTTTCCTTTATCATTTAGATCGAGCATAACGTTGAAGATTTTCTGGTGCGCAACACGGTAAAAGTCTTCTGGTACTAAAACTTCTGAAGCAAGAGTTAAAGCTGATGGCTCTAAAAATATTGCGCCAATTACGGCTTGTTCCGCTTCCATGTTTTGCGGCGGAAGTCGATCCGCGAATAATTCACTCATCTGCCTGCCCCCTTACAGAATTGACTTTCTCTGCGAATTGAAAAAAGTGATCAGCAGAACCGATCACCTATTTCTGTAACTATATTATTTTATCATGTTTATGGGTTAATGGAACTGTAAATTATTTTCCTTCTTTTACATGAACATTTAACGTTGCCTGAACATCTTTATGTAGCTTTACTGGAACCTTCGTATATCCAAGTGTACGAATAGCATCCGAAAGCTCAATCTTACGCTTATCAAGCTTGATGCCATGGGCTTTTTGCAGCTCATCAGCAATCTGCTTGCTTGTGATTGAGCCGAAAAGACGGTCATCTTCGCCAGATTTAGCGGATAATTCTACTGTAACTTTTTCCAGTTTTTCCTTCAAAGCTTTCGCATCTTCAAGCTCCTGCTGTGTCATTTTCTCTTCTTTCTTTTGTTGTGCGCTCAGGGAACTCATAGCAGCTTGATTTGCTTCAACAGCTAGACCTTGTTTGATCAGGAAATTGTGTGCGTAGCCATCTGCCACATTTTTGATTTCGCCTTTTTTGCCTTTTCCTTTAACGTCCTTCAAAAAGATTACTTTCATTCTTTTTGTCCCCCTTCTAGATAATCATCTATTGCATTTTGTAAAAGTGTTTCTGCCTCATCAGTAGTTATGTCATACATCTGGGTCGCAGCATTGGTTAAATGCCCGCCGCCTTCGAGGTTTTCCATGATCACCTGAACATTGATTTCGCCAAGCGACCTTGCACTGATACCAATGGTATCCTCAGATCTTTTTGAGATGACAAATGACGCTGATACTTCATCCATCGTCAACAGAGTATCTGCAGCCTGTGCTATCAAGACATGATCGCAATATACATCATCCGCGCTTTTTGAAATGACAATGCCATCTCGGTAAAAATAAACATTCTCTATGATTTTAGCTCTTCTGATATACGTATTAATATCTTCTTTTAAAAACTTCTGGACAAGAATGGTGTCCGCACCGTGGCTTCTCAGATATGATGCCGCATCAAAAGTACGGGCGCCTGTCCGTAAGGTAAAGCTTTTAGTGTCGACGATAATCCCCGCCAATAAAGCAGTAGCCTCTAGCATCTGGATTTTTCCATTCTTCGGTTGATATTCTAGCAATTCCGTTACTAGCTCAGCAGTTGATGAAGCATAAGGCTCCATGTAGACGAGCAGAGGATTCTTAATGAATTCCTCACCCCGGCGATGATGGTCAATCACGATGATGTTCTCAATCCGGTTCAAAAGTCTCTCATCAATCACTAGTGATGGTTTATGCGTATCTACAACGACAAGCAATGTGTCATCCGATGCAATTTCATATGCCTGCTCAGGCGAAATGAATCTAGAATAGAGCGATTCGTTTTCCTTAATTTCATCCATCAGGCGTTGGACACCTGTATCAATCTCATTTTTATTATAGACAATAAAACCTTCGCGCTTATTCATCTGTGCTACTTTGAGAATCCCAATCGCCGAACCGATTGCGTCCATGTCAGGGTTTTTGTGTCCCATAATCAAGACCTTGTCACTCTCGATTACCAGTTCTTTCAAGGCATGAGAGATAACTCGAGCCCTTACCCTTGTGCGTTTTTCAACTGGATTCGTCTTGCCGCCATAAAACTTCACTTTGCCATTAGGCTGCTTGATCGCAACCTGGTCACCACCGCGCCCCAAGGCCAAGTCAAGGCTGGATTGTGCCTGAGTACCGAGCTCAGGAAGCGATGAATATCCTGTGCCAACACCGATGCTCAATGTTAACGGGACATTTTGCTTCGAAGACGTTTCCCTTACTTCATCGAGAATCGAGAATTTCCCTTTTTCAAGCAGCAAAAGGATATGTTCGCTAAAAACAGCAATGAACCGCTCAGAAGATACTCTCTTGAGGAATACCCCCCATTATTAGTAGCCCATTTATTTAGGATGGAAGTCACAAGACTGTTCAAGCTGCTTTTCGTCTGGTCATCCATTCCCTGGGTCAGTTCCTCATAATTATCAAGATAAATAATCGAAATAACCGTGCGCTCATCCTTGTACATCTTTTCAATTTCAGCCTGTTCGGTCACATCGAAAAAGTAGAGCAGGCGTTCTTCAGGTTTATGGATGACCCTGAACTTCCGGTCATGAAGAGTAATGATTTCTGTTTCCACCTCTTGCTTAATCAATGGAATGACCGCATCTGCTACATCATACAGTGATTTGCCGACAAGCGAGTCTTCATTGAAACTAGCAGCAATGAAAGGATTCGTCCACTCAATATAATAGTCGTCATTGATCAGCATAATCCCAATGGGCATTTCCATCAGTGCTTCCTCGC
This sequence comes from Mesobacillus subterraneus, assembly GCF_020524355.2. Taxonomy (NCBI): domain Bacteria; kingdom Bacillati; phylum Bacillota; class Bacilli; order Caryophanales; family Bacillaceae; genus Mesobacillus; species Mesobacillus subterraneus. Next base: position 4,435,226 of record NZ_CP129019.1, on the reverse strand, counting down.
CGACTTTTTTTACCCGATAAGACAGCGTGGAGATATACTCTTCCGTCTCCTGCCTAATCTTATGGTTTACTTGAAAAATGAGATATATCAACAGGCCAGTGAAAATGAACCCTGCCGCTCCTATAATCCAGTTATAGTATGACAGAAATCCGATTAGCACCAGTGTTACGGCCATCAATCCATACAATGGATAACGTATTTGCCGCCTCTCTAAATAAGAAGGCATGTGCTCAGCTCCTAAAGCGTTAGTTTCTGATTACTTCTTCTCCCCAAGACGTTTTCTTAAGTCAAACCCTAAATCAATTATACCTAATATCCTGACAATATAAAGAACAAATGGCAGGAGGAAAGTCACGATAATGATGATGATTGGAACAGCTTTAGGATACCGTTTTATATGTGTAACATAAAACACGAATGATAGTCCTTGGAGAACCATCAGCATCTGCAATATGAAAGTAAGGTTGGAAATTGCCCAGAACCAGTAAGTCCCTTTTTCCGGCTGCATGATCAATGCTGCAATCATCGCAATGAGGTAATACCATAATATGCTCTTAGGCAGGTTCAAATCTCTGAAGGGCCCCCAGGTTGGTACCTGGATTCCGAATCGTTTCAAGAATGGGAACGAGACAAGCTGAAGCAAGAACACAATCAAAAATGAGGCCATGACGAACATACTTGGCATAAGCACTTCCATCATATCAATCATTGCTTCAAATTGCTTGATGAGTTTCTCATCAGGGAGCCTGCCCCATTTGTTCCAGCATTTTGATTGCCTGGTCGGTTGAGACACGAAAGGCCTCCATTAATTCATCGATTATATTAATTTTAAATAAAACGACCGACAATGCATATTGTGCCACTAAATTCAAAAGAAACACGAGTGAGCCTGCTATGTATGCGGCAAACCTGCTTTTAGCTTTCTTGACCATGTAACCCATCACAGCACCAGTTGTCCCATAAGCCAATGCAAGTGGAATTGCAAGAAGTGACCCCAATATCATCGATAATAAAACAGCTGCAAGAGTAAACACAGCCGTACTTTTCCCGTCATATTTAGCTCCGAAAAATAAGAACGGCAAAGAAAGAAACAGATTCACTACTAACCCCAGACCAGGTATATAAAAAGTAATCAACAATAAAACTGCAAAAATTGCTAACAGGATGGCACCTTCCGTCAGCTTGTATGTATTTCTCATAATCCACCTCACCTGAAATGCGTAAGCGCCTTGGTCAGACCCGACAAGCGCTGGAAAGCCGACCAGTGAAGTCGTTCTTTGACTTCATTGGGCGGATTGAAGCGTCTCGAGGGGCTTGACGCTGAAGCTAGACACAGAAATGCGTAAGCGCCTTGGTTACTATAAGGTTCATGCTGGATTTTACAACATTATCCTGAACCAAGTAGCAGCCATTTTTAAATAACCGATAAGAACTATTTTAGCTTCTAGAACAATGACAAGCAAACGAAGTGTCATAAAAACTAATATAAAAGGCAGCGGGATGCCCCGCTGCCTTTTAAAATCCGATCATTATTCGCCTGAAACGTATGGCAGTAATGCCATTTGACGAGAACGTTTGATTGCAACTGTCAATTTACGCTGATATTTAGCGCTTGTTCCAGTTACACGGCGTGGTAAAATCTTACCGCGCTCAGAGATGAATTTTTTCAAAAGATCTGTGTCTTTGTAATCAATTTTAGTGATTCCGTTTGCTGTGAAGTAGCAAACCTTACGGCGTTTTGCACGTCCGCCTCTGCGTCCACCCATTGCCATGGTCATTTCCCTCCTTGTTTATTCTATTTCAAGTCCGAGTTATATTAGAATGGAAGATCATCATCTGAAATGTCGATCTGGCCGCCACCTGCAAATGGATCTTCATCAACTTTTGTATAACCTTGATTCTGGCGTTGATTCTGGTTCTGATTCTGATTCCCGAATGGGGAACCTTGATCATTTTGACGGGAATAACCGCTATCCCCTCTGTCTGAAGACTGTCCTTTGGGCTCAAGGAACTGAACACTTTCAGCAAGAACTTCTGTAACGTATACACGCTTACCATCTTGTCCTTCGTAGCTGCGAGTTTGAACTCGTCCATCAACACCTGCAAGACTGCCCTTCTTCAAGAAGTTAGCAACGTTTTCGGCTGGACGACGCCATACCACACAGTTGATGAAGTCAGCTTCTCTTTCCCCCTGCTGGTTGGTAAATGAACGATTTACCGCAAGAGTGAAAGTAGCCACCGCAACTCCATTCGGTGTGAAACGTAATTCAGGATCCTTGGTCAAACGACCGACAAGAATGACACGATTCATCATCAGAATCAACTCCTTCCCCTCAGCATGAATGTTCCATGTGAAACATCTGACGCTGAAAGTTTATATTTATATCATTAATTATTCTTCTTCTTTAATAACGATGTGGCGAATGATATCTTCGCTGATCTTAGCAAGACGAGAGAATTCCTCAACTGCTGCCGGAGAAGCGTTTACCTTAACAAGCTGGTAGTAGCCATCACGGAAATCATTGATTTCATAAGCTAGGCGGCGTTTGCCCCATTCCTTAGCTTCTGCAACTTCCGCACCGTTTTCTGTAAGGATTGAGCTGAAACGCTCTGTAAGAGCCTTTTTAGCTTCCTCTTCAATGTTTGGGCGGATGATGTACATAATTTCGTACTTTCTCATCACTGTCACCTCCTTTTGGTCTAAACGGCCCCATTACAGGGCAAGGAGTAATTGTTTAATTACTCACAAGATGAAATTATATCACAGAATAGATTCAAAGGCAACGCTATGGATAGCAATTCTACTTTTCATATTCTGGGCTATTAATTTCTTTAATGAAATACTAACATATGTTCGTGTTTTTGTTCAAGCTATTTTTTTCTAGAAATAAAAATTCGCCCTGAATTAAGCAGGGCGAATTGGATTATACATTGAAACGGAAGTGGATGATGTCTCCGTCTTTTACTTCATATTCTTTTCCTTCAAGCCGTACTTTGCCGGCTTCTTTGGCAGCAGTCATTGATCCTGCTGCAAGAAGATCATCATAATGTACTGTTTCTGCACGGATGAATCCACGCTCGAAATCAGAGTGAATGACACCTGCACATTGAGGTGCTTTCATGCCATGACGGAATGTCCATGCACGGACTTCCTGGACGCCAGCTGTGAAATATGTTGCCAGTCCAAGCAGACTGTAAGCCGCACGGATCAACTGATCCAAACCAGATTCTTCAATGCCTAGTTCTTCTAGGAACATTTGCTTTTCTTCACCTTCAAGCTCAGCGATTTCTTCTTCGATCCTTGCACTGATGACGATTACTTCCGCATTGTCTTTTTGTGCGAATTCGCGAACTTTCTGGACGTATTCGTTGCTGCTTGGATCAGCGAGATCCTCTTCACCTACGTTAGCGACATAAAGCATCGGCTTAATTGTAAGCAAATGAAGCTGCTTAACGATTTTCATTTCTTCTTCAGCAAATTCAACCGCTCGTGCTGGTTGTTCAGCTTCAAATGCATCGCGCAGGCGAGCCAGAATTGGAAACTCAATAGCCGCTTCCTTATCTTTTTGCTTAGCTAGCTTTTCAACACGGCCGATTCTTTTCTCAACTGATTCAAGGTCTGCAAGAATCAACTCAAGGTTGATAACCTCTATATCCGATATTGGATCTACTTTACCTGAAACGTGTGTAATATTGTCATCTGCAAAACAACGGACTACCTGACAAATCGCATCCACCTGGCGAATATGGGAAAGGAATTTGTTTCCGAGTCCTTCACCTTTACTCGCACCTTTTACAATTCCAGCGATGTCAGTGAATTCAAAAGCTGTCGGTACAGTCTTTTTAGGCTGTACAAGCTCAGTCAATTTAGTTAAACGATGGTCAGGAACCTCAACGATTCCGACATTCGGATCAATTGTACAGAACGGATAATTGGCTGATTCAGCACCAGCCTGTGTGATCGCATTAAACAATGTTGATTTTCCAACGTTAGGAAGTCCAACAATACCTGCTGTTAAAGCCATCCTTGTCACTCCTCTATTTAAAAATGTATCAATTCAAGCAAGAATCACCTAAACGAGTTTTTTCCTCTCACAATTATAGAGATTACGAAAGGAAAAGACAAGCTTGTAAGAAAAGCGCAAGCGTCTTGCTCAGCCCCGATAAGCGTTGGAGGGTCGCCCAGTGAAGTCGTTCTTTGACTTCACCTGCGCGGACCGAAACGTCTCGAGGGGCTAGGCGCTGGAGCTAGACAATAAGAAAAGCGCAAACGCCTCGGTCAGCCCTTAAGGGGATCTTTTGCCTTGGTACCCTTATGGAGGGGGAATTGCTTGTATAAGGGTATCGTTCTACTTTTACGGTACCGCTTTGGAGGGGGAATCGGGAACGCAATCATGTACATTATCGATGTAATATATTACCATTTTACGGGTATCAATCACCTTTAAATCTCAAAGAAGCCGCACTCTCCCAATGAAAGTGCGGCAAAACAATCATCATTCTTTTTCGATTTTTTCGATATTGACAAGGCAATCGTAAAGTGTGCTTCCGAGTCCGTTGTCTGATTCTCTGCTTGATGTCAGCTGGTTGACGGAGCCGCCGAACCTCTCGCTCAATCCCTCATCAATATTCACCGTTCCGGGATGGGCCATTTTTAAAATCGAAACTGTCCCTTTCAGTTCGCCTCTGTCATTCCACACACGGACATAATCCTGGTCTTTCAAATCTTTTTCAGCTGCCACACTGCTAGCAATCTCCACTTTCACATAAGGCTCTGGCTGGAATAGGTGGAAATGCTGAGAATGGTTGGAACGCAGCGGATGGATCGTCAGCAATGTGTAAGGGAATTTTTCTGCCAGTTCGGGATTGGTCCATTTTGTTTCGGTTGGCAGTGACAATTTGATCCGGCCGTCCGTGGCTGCAGATGATGTGAATTCATATTTGCCGCTTGGTGTTTTGAATTTTCGGTCAGCCCATGGAATCTCCTCCACTGGCAGTTCGGCAAATTTATCATCACGAATTTTTTCTAGCGAAATTCCCTTCTTCAACAATGAAACGAGCCCCATTTCCAGGAATTCTTCTCTTGTAAAATCAAACTCGTCACCAAAGCCTAATCTGGCCGCCAGTTCAGCCCAAATCCATGCGTCCGGCCCTCGCTTGTCCCGGTGGCTCTACCAGCTTCGGACCGTGATTCACATAATGATGGTACATCGATGAATAGTAAACATCTTCTACCTCAAAGGCTGTGGCAGCTGGCAATACATAATCCGCAAGCACTGCTGTATCCGTCATGTACTGGTCGATGACTACCAGCGTTTCCAATGACTCAAATGCTTCTTTGACTCTATTCGTATCTGGTACCTGTGTCAGCGGATTGCCGCACGTGACGATTCCCATTTTTATCTGAGGATCAATAGCTGACAGGATCTCCTCTGCCTGCCTCATCATTGTAAATGTGCGTGAAGAACTTTTTCGCTCAGCCATCGACATATTCTCGTAGTCGAAACTCTGTCCTACCTGCTTGTTCGCATAGTTGGCTCCTCCGCCGGGAATGCCGATATTGCCGCTGACAGCAACGAGCGCGTCCAACAGCCTGATCGTATTGCCTCCATTTTCATAACGCTGCATCCCAAGCCCCATGATCGTGGAAACAGGACGGTCAGCATAAACCTCGGCAAGATGACTGATGATGTCGGCTGGTACCTCTGTAACTTCGCTGATATAGTCCAATGTTACGCTATCCAGCAAGGCTTTCAAATCCCCAAACCCGACTGTATGATTCGCCAAAAACTCCACATCATGCAGTTCCATCCTAAATAATTCTTTTATAATGCCAGCCGCTAAAAGTCCATCAAAACCTGGCTTGATAGAGATATATTCATTCGCAATCTTCGCAGTTGCGTTAAAAATCGGATCAATCACATAAATTTTTGTGCCTTTCTTTTTCACAGACTGCAGGTTTTGAAAAAGATGCATATTCGTACGTGCTATGTTCCTGCCCCAAATGACGACATGCTTACTGTTCTCCAAATCTCCTGGTGCATGGCTGTAGGCATCCCCAAAATCCCAGTTCTGTGCTTCAATCCCTGCTCCCCAGCAAATTGAGCCGGTCAACTCAGTCACACCGCCATATAAGTTGAAAAAGCGACTGTCAAGATTGGTGAGCAAACCACCGTTGGAGTAATCATGGCTATGCAAAACGGAAGTGGTTCCGAAGCTTTCTTTATAATATGTGAGTTTTTCAGCAATCTCATCGAGCGCCTGCTCCCAGGTAATCTGCTGGAAGCTGCCCTGCACTTTTTTCAGTGGATAAAGCAAGCGACCTTCTGAGTTCGCCCTGTGCTCAAGCATCCGGCCTCGGCCGCAAATTTTCCCCTGAGTGATTGGGTGCTCCGGATTGCCTTCAACCTTCGTTACCTTTCCGTCTTCTACGGTAACAAGGAATCCGCAGCTGTCCCAGCAGTTCAATGGACATGCTGAATGATATACTGTCGCCACTTCCTCATCTCCCAACGTTTTCTCTGTATGTTTCGTTAATTTTATCTATAAGAATAATACAAGAAGGTCAAAAAAAGAAGCAGGATCACTCTGAACTGCTCCCCGTCAAGTAGACAGTGGAAATAATAAAAACAGCCTAAGCGGCTTTAGCCCTGAATTCTAGGGGGCTAAGGCCGTTTAATCTTTTTTGGTAACGTTCATGATTATAAAAGTATATGTACTCATCAATCGCCGCAGAAAGCTCTTCAAAGGTCTTATATTTCTCCATGTAATATTTCTCGCTTTTCAGTGATCCCCAAAAGGATTCCATTGGACCATTGTCAATACATCTTCCGACTCGGGACATACTTTGAGTCATCTGTGCTTGATCTATTCTTTGTTTAAATCCAAAATGGGTATACTGAAAGCCCCTGTCGCTATGTATAAGTGGGCGGTCACCATTCAGTAGGGCCGTGGCGCTGATCCAGCGTATCAAATACCAGTTTATTGTTGTTGGAATGTCCAAATACGTAACTAACGATGGCTCCATCATGTAAGTCTTTAATTGCACTCAAATAAGCCTTTTTTGCTTCTCCATACTTGAACTCAGTCACATCAGTTACCCATTTCTCATTTGGACTTTCGGCTTGGAAATTACGGTCTAACACGTTTTCTGCGACGTGTTGAGGGGTTGACTTTTTATAGCGATTTTTCTTTTTCCGAATAACGCTTTGAATGCCGACAATCTTCATCAGCCTATAGATTCGCTTTTCATTGAAGCTCTTGTTCAACCTTCTATTCAAAGTCATCGTAATCCTGCGGTAGCCGTAGATTCCTTTAACCTCCTCATGGAGAGCCTTCATTTCTTCTACAAGCATCACATTTTGACATTCACGCTTGGAAGGTGTTCGCTTCAGCCATTTATAATATGCAGACCTGGCCAACCCCGCAATTTCACAAAGCATAACGAAAGAGAATCCTTCTTCTTCGTGTAGTTCCTTGATAGCGATATATTTCTCCTCAAGGCGTATCTGGCTTATCTTCGCCTCCTTTCGATCTCCTCTAACTTTTTTAGGAATAAGTTCTCTGCGCGTAATCGCTCATTTTCGCTCGCAAGCCTCTTCATCTCCAATTTCATCTTCTGTTCTGGGGAGAGTTCAACTTCTTCCTTTTTCCTCCCTCGCTTATCCCGAAGGGCTTCTTCGCCGCCATCCTCATACTTTTTAACCCATTGATATGCTTGTTGGTAAGAGACCTTAAAGGTCTCAGCTGCCTTCTGATAATCCTTGCCGTTCTCAAGGCAATAGAGCACAATCTCTTTTCGTTCATTTATGGTAGTGTTTCTTCTAGTCATAGTGTTTGTCCTTCCTTTGGAAGTGTCCTTTAATTCTCTATGACTATTATACTTGTTAATCCATTTCTGGAGGACGCGTCTACATGAGATTTCATACTTTCTGATAACATCATTTTGAGAGTAGTCCCCACTAAGATAGTCCTGTACAGCCGCCAGCTTAAGTTCCTTAGAATACCTCTTCCAGGTAGAAGACTTCTTTAATCCTTCTGCTCCGTATTTTTCATACCTGTAGACCCAATCATAAATTGCATGATCATTTACTTTGTATATAAACTTCAGCTCTGAAATAGAATGGCTACCCTTTTTTAACGCCTCTACAATCTTGATTTTATCTTGGAATGAATATGTCCTTTTTGACATAATAAATACTCCCCTTTAGGTAGACAGATTTTTATTTTTTAATCTGTCTACCTAAAGGGGAGCATATCACTCTCCCTGCTTCGATAAAACCTTCTTCACTTTTCTTGTGAACTCTTTTCGGGGAATCAAGACACTGTGCTCGCAGCCTTCACACTTGATTCGGATATCCATGCCAAGACGAATGATCTTCCACTTGTTGGTGCCGCAAGGATGTGGTTTTTTCATTTCAACAACATCATTAAGTTGAAACTCGTGGTCCAATTTTAAAACCTCCTTGTTTATTTACCAAATTCTTTCTGCTCTGTGCCTTCCTGGCGAGAGTACATCACCATTCTTGGGAATGGAATCTCAATTCCGTGCTGATCGAGGAGAAGCTTGATGTCCTTGCGAAGCTGTCTTCCGATATACCAATGTTTCATCGGCAAAGTTTCGGCAACAATTCGCATGACAACCTCTGAAGCGCCAAATTGCTGGACGCCTAAAAGCTCAGGAGTTTTAACAAGTTCAGGATGCTTTTCAGTTGTTGTTTCCAGGTACTCCTGCAGTACTTTTTCCGCGTATTCAATATCCCCTTCATAAGCAATCCCTATATCAAGGACCGCCACACTGTTGTAAACAGAGAAATTGGTGACTTCTACGATGCTGCCGTTAGGGAGAATATTGATTTCCCCTGTAAAGCTTTTTATTTTCGTCGTCCGCAGTCCGATTTCCTCCACAGTTCCCTCAAATTGTCCAATTCGGACATAATCACCTACTGAAAATTGATCTTCAAAAATAATGAAGAAACCGGTAATGATGTCCTTTACGAGACTTTGCGCACCAAAGCCAACCGCCAAACCGACAATACCAGCTCCGGCTAGCATTGCTTTAACATCGATTGCCATTGCCGCAAGAATGGACATGATCGCAATAAAGTAGACCACGTACGTTAACACATTTTCGAGCAATTTCATCAAGGTAGCTTCACGTCGCTCCGTAATCCGCAGCGGGCTTCTCGTCCTGACCTTGAAGAAATTGCGGATCGCAATCTTTCCAACTCGGATGAACAAGCCTGTGATAATCAGGATCGCAATGATTTTCAAAACACTTTCCCCAATCGTGAACCAGAGGTTTTCATCCATCAGCTTTTGACTCATTTTATTAAAAAATGCCTGTGTCTTGGTCACACTTTCTTCTGTTTTACTCATATTCTCACCCGCCTGCAAAATTCATGATTATATTAGTGACTCTATTATCACTTGACATGGATTATGAACACTCCTTGTTTAATACATCATTAAACGTTATGTAACAAACTAGTAAGTTTCATACAAACACAATTATTTTATCAAGTTTTATAATGTAGTGAAAGAAGTCTGTTTCTGTAAGTTGATGCCATAGCGGAATACTTACTCTCAAAAGCATGTTGTCATCCTCGTGTAATATTATACTAATATAATATTATTATTTTCTGTTAGAGTCTAAACCATTATAAAGCCTTTTTAAAAAATAAGTCATTATTCCTCTATAAATGGTTCACCATTCCAAAAGACCGTGTTTAAATCTTTCTGTTTACAGGTATGTATAGATTACAAAAAAAGGCCGTATACTGATAGTACGAATTTTAAGGAGTTGATCCAATGAATCTCAAAAACCATTTTTTCGAGCGGAAAAACAATGTGGCAAAAATTAACCATGAAGATGATCTGGCTGCCGAAAAGCTGGCTTCTGAAATCCTGGACCATTTGCCTAATTTCAGCACACGCCCAATTGTTTTTGTCTGTATTGGAACCGACCGCTCTACCGGGGATTCATTGGGTCCGCTAATCGGAACGCTGCTGCAGGAAAAAGAAATTGCGCCCTACCATGTATATGGAACACTTGATGACCCGATCCACGCTGTAAATATGGATGCGAAACTGGATGAAATCAAACAAAAACACTTCAATCCTTTTATTATTGGCATAGACGCTTGCCTTGGACGCTTAAAAAGCGTCGGCTCTATCCAGGTAGGCAATGGGCCCGTCAAACCAGGTGCCGGAGTGAATAAGGAACTGCCTGAAGTTGGAAACATGCACATTACCGGCATCGTCAATGTCAGCGGGTTCATGGAATTTTTTGTATTACAAAACACCAGATTGAACCTTGTTTTAAAAATGGCGAAAACGATCGCAAACGGTATTTTTGAGAGCAGCCGCCAACTGCCGAATAAACAGGAGTGGTCAAAGTTGAATTGGGATCTTGAAGCTGAACAGCCTACTGTAGCCGAATAACAAGTCTAAAAATGCCTGGAGGGTATCCAGGCATTTCTTTATTCTTTTTGACTGTCAATCAATCCTTATTGAAACAAAGAGTGTAATAAGACGTTTTAGTAAAGATTGCTGTTAAAATCCTAAAGCCGATTTTAACGGGACAATAAGCCAGTTGAAGTTCGGTATTTAGTGTGCTAGCTCTTTTTTCATAATTATCTTTAATTTTTATAGATACAAATCGAAATGCTATGTCTAAAAAATAGACTGGAGTAAAACTCTTACTCGACGATCTTAACTCTAAATCCCGATCATATAGTGTGAGATTGTGACCAGAACACCGGTTACAAGAATACCTGGCAACAGATTCGCAACCCTGATTTTTGTCAATCCAATCAGGTTTAGGCCGATGGCGAAAATCATAACACCGCCGGTTGCAGTCAGCTCAAGGATAAAGCTGTCCATCAATGCCTGCGGTATAAACTTATCTATTTGCGTTGCAAACAAAGCAATCATTCCCTGGTACAGCATGACGGGAATCGCAGAAAATAACACCCCGATACCAAGTGTTGTAGTAAGAATTAATGCCGTGAAACCGTCAATAATTGCTTTTGTATAAAGGACATCATGGTCCCCGCGAATTCCGCTGTCGAGTGCGCCGATAATAGCCATCGCTCCAATGACAAAAATCAGTGTCGCTGTCACAAACCCTTGTGAAATACTGCCTTCTCCATTTGACCCAAGTCTTCTTTCAAGCCAATCACCGGCTGAATTCAACTTATCCTCCAGCTTCCAGGCTTCACCAAGGACTGCACCAATTACAAGACTCAAGATAACAATCAGGAAGTTGGCACTTTTAAAGCCCATTTGCAGTCCCAGCACCATTACCGCAAGCCCGATGCCATGCATGACTGTGGCTTTCATATTTTCAGGGATTCTCGTCAGAAGCCTGCCCAGCAAGGTTCCTATGATAATCAATAATCCATTTACAATGGTGCCAAGTAAAAACATATTATTCACCTATCTTCAGATTTTGTATATGAATACGGATATGAATGGAGGTATTCACATTATTTGCTGGTTTTCGTACATGTTCTAGTATCCACGCTAGAAAGGATGTCGGAACTCTTTTCGAGGAGACTTCTTAATTAGGATTGCTTTTGGATTGGGAAAGCAATAAAGTTTCCGAAAAAAAGAACCTGGTAAAAAAAGAAGCCATCAAATTGATAGCTTAGGAATTTTGCTTATCTAAAAGTTCGAGAATCCGTTCCAAATCATCTTTTGAGAAAAACTCTATCTCAATTTTCCCTTTATTTTTGGATTGTTTGATATTAACGGTCGTCCCGAAACGTTCGCGAAGGGTTGTCTCACGTTCACGAATGAAAACATCTTTTGTTGTTTTCTCTTTTTTCGTTTCACGTGGAACAACTTCGTTCATCTGCTGGATCAGCTGTTCAAGCTGGCGGACATTCATTCCTTCTTTAAGGATTTTATCCACCAGGACCGGAAGCTTATCTTTCTTCCTTAACCCCAGGAGCGCGCGTCCATGCCCCATGGAAATCTTGCCATCTGAAATAAGCTGCTGGATTTTCGGAGGAAGCGACAGCAAGCGGATATGGTTGGCCAGATGCGGTCTGCTTTTGCCCAGCCTTTTCGCTAACTCTTCCTGCGTGAGTTTCAGCTTCTCGATTAAAGTTTGGTAGGCGATTCCCTCTTCAATTGGATTCAGGTCTTCACGCTGGAGATTCTCCAGTACGGCAAGCTCCATCATTTGCTGTTCATTCAGCTCACGAACGACGGCCGGCACTGTTTCCAGCTTTGCTTCTTTTGCTGCCCGGAAACGCCTTTCCCCAACTACGATTTCGAAGCCTTTTATTGTTTTCCTGACGATGATTGGCTGAAGGATTCCATGTTCCTGGATCGATCGCTTCAATTCCTCAATCGCTTCTGGCTGGAAAACTTTCCGTGGTTGATAAGGATTGGGACTTATTTCCTTTAGGCTTATTTCCTGAACCTTCTCTTCTTTTTCAGCTTCCATGTTAAAGAAAGCATTCAAACCTTTACCTAAGCCTTTAGCCATTTGCAACCACTTCCTTTGCAAGATCTAAATAAACCTCTGCCCCGCGGGACTTTGGATCATAAATGATAATTGGCTCTCCATGGCTTGGAGCTTCACTGAGACGGACATTCCTTGGAATGACAGTCTTGTAAACCTTATCTTGGAAGTACTTCTTCACTTCTTCGATGACTTGAAGACCAAGATTCGTACGCGCATCCAGCATAGTTAGCAGGACACCTTCAATCTTCAGATCCTGATTCAAATGCTTCTGAACGAGCCGGACAGTATTCAGGAGCTGACTTAGCCCTTCAAGTGCATAATACTCGCATTGGACAGGGATTATGACGGCATCTGAAGCCGTCAATGCATTCAGTGTCAATAAACCGAGTGACGGCGGACAGTCTATAATAATATAATCAAAACGATCCTTCACTTCCTCAAGAGCCCGCTTTAAGCGAACCTCCCTTGAGATTGTGGGCACAAGCTCTATTTCCGCTCCAGCAAGCTGGATGGTCGCTGGTATGGTATATAGATTTTCGACCGCTGTTGGCTGGATTACATTTTTGGCTTCAACATCATCAACAAGAACATCATATATGCATTGCTCAACATCCGCTTTTTCAATTCCCACACCACTCGTAGCGTTTCCTTGAGGATCTGTGTCGACAAGCAGCACTTTTTTTCCTATGTAGGCCAGGCACGCACCGAGGTTCACTGAGGTAGTCGTCTTGCCAACTCCACCTTTTTGATTCGCAATCGCGATGATTTTTCCCACATTGTCACCTTCTTTCAAACCCGTAAAATAATAAGAAAAGCGCAAGCGCCTTGGTCAGCCCCGACAAGCGCTGGAGGGCCTGACGGTGAAGTCGTCCTTTGACTTCATTGGCAGGACCGAAGTCGAAATGTATAGCCGACTGACCAGAAACGTAGAAACTGGAGACTCCGACAAAGAAGCGCTTTTTGCTTCTGCCGGCGGAGTTGAAGTTTCTGAGTTTCTAGGAGGCGACACTAGACAATTCGAAAAGCGGAGGCGACTGCTCAACTCCGACAAGCGTTGGAGGGCCTGACAGTGAAGTCGCTCTTTGACTTCATTGGCAGGACCGAAACGTCTCGAGGAGTTAGGAGCCGCAGCTAGACAAGCGACTCGAGGGGCTAGGCGCTGGAGCTGGCCATTTCTCGAAGTGAATTTATACTTTCTTATCTGTGAACAAAAAGCGCAAGCGCCTCGCTCAGCACCGAAAAGCGCTGGAGCTAGACCCTCATCGAAATAGAAAACATAAAAATCCAATGGGAGATTATGAATCCCCACTGAATCAAGAAAATCCTAAAAAAGCAATCATGTATTATATTTTATCATGAATCAACACAGTTGATAGAATTTTTATTCAAAAGAAATAATATAGTAATATCGCAGTCTAATATACAAAAGGAACTGTTACGTGGGTGATGATTGGCTTAAATTTCGCCAACAAAAAAGCGGGAGACAGCATGTCCCCCACTAGCATTCTATTATTTCTTTTTTGGTATGCGAATCGTGAATTGATAGAACTCTTCAAACTCTTCTTCTTCCGAATCGAGATTGATGCCGCTATCGGAAACCATCGTCAGCGACTGGCGGATGGTATTGACCGCAATTCTCATATCCTTGCTGAATGCCTTCCGCTTTGGCTTTGGTTTCTCTTCATTTTGACTCAGAAGCTTGACGACGCGTTCTTCTGTTTGTTTGACATTAAGAGATTTCTCCACAACCTCTGCCAAAACCTGTACCTGAAGCTGAGGATTTTTCAACGGGATTAATGAACGGGCATGCCGCTCTGTAATTTGCTTATTCAAAAGCGCATCCTGCACTTCCTGTGGAAGTTTCAGCAATCGCAGCTTATTCGCAACTGTTGATTGACCTTTTCCCAGTCTTTGCGCCAAAGCTTCCTGGGTCAGGTTATGAATTTCCAGTAACTTTCCATAAGCCATCGCTTCTTCAATCGGTGAAAGCTCCTCACGCTGGAGGTTCTCGATCAAAGCAACAGATGCGGTTTCGGAGTCAGATAAATTTTTAACGATTGCAGGAACTTCTTCCCACTCAAGCTTTTTCATCGCTCTCCAGCGGCGTTCACCTGCAATGATTTCAAATTGATCCTGATCGAATTCACGGACGACAATTGGCTGGATTACTCCATGTATGTGAATGGTACGGTCCAATTCTTCAATTTTTTCATCATCAAAAACAGTTCTTGGCTGGTATCTATTAGGAATAATATGGTTAATCGGAATTTTCTTTATTTCTTCATTTTCTATGTTGTCAATATCCTCAACTGTCTGTTCTTCCACTTGATTCTGTTCTTCCACCTGGTTCTGATCTTTTTCCTTTTCCCCAAGGCCAAAAAAGCGCGAAAGAGAAGGCTTCATCACCCTACACCACCTTTATGAACTCCCTATTACATATTCTCTATAAAAATGACAAGTTCCTGCCTATAGACTCTATTATAAACTAAATTCATTTTTCCAAATAGAACAAAAAGCGCAAGCACACCCAATCATGCCCGGACCGCTCTAAAGCTCAGTCCTAAGCTGAAAGGGATCAGGAAACTCTATTCAATAGGAGTCTTATTCGGAGTTCCCGGTTTTCTTGGGTACTTCTTAGGTGTTGGCTTTAGTTTGTTGATGATTAATATATTCCGTTCACTCTCTTCCACAGGCAGTGTGAATGAATGGGCAGATTCAAGCTTGCCCCCAAGAACACTGATCGCTTTTTCGCCAACCTGCAATTCCTCTCCTGCCTGGTTGCCCTTCATGGCGATGAATGTCCCGCCAACTTTCACTAACGGAAGGCAAAGTTCGCTTAATACAGACATCCTGGCAACAGCCCTTGCCATGACAACTTCATATTTTTCACGATGGGACGGATTTTGTCCGAATGTCTCAGCACGATCATGAATGAATGTTGTTCCTTCAAGCCCCAATTCTTTTGAAAGCTGCTCCAAAAATGTGATTCGCTTATTTAAGGAATCGACTATTGTCACCTTAATTTCCGGGAATGCAATTTTAATCGGGATACTCGGGAAGCCGGCACCGGCACCAACGTCGCACAAATTGAGCGGCTTATTAAAATCAAAATAAAATGCGGCAGAAACGGAGTCATAGAAGTGTTTCAGGTATACCTCTGGTTTCTCTGTGATCGCAGTCAAATTCATTTTTTCATTCCACTCGACGAGCATTTTATAGTACTTTTCATATTGCTCCATTTGCTTCTGAGAAAGTTCAATTCCCTTTTCGGCGAGCAATGCTTTAAATTGATCTGTATTCATAAGCCAACCCTTTCTGTCCTTGCTGGTCGTTATTCGAAAAGCGCAAGCGCCAAGGTCAGCCCCGACAAGCGTTGGAGGGCCGACCGGTGAAGTCGCTTTTTGACTTCACCTGAGCGGACCGAAAACGAAAAGCGGAGGCGACTGCCCAACTCCGACAAGCGCTGGAGGGCCTGACAGTGAAGTCGTTCTTTGACTTCATTGACAGGACCGAAGCGACTCGAGGAGTTAGGAGCCGCAGCTAGACAAACGTCTCGAGGGGCTAGGCGCTGGAGCTGGACAATTCTTAAAGTTAAATTTTATACTTTGTTATCTTGTTAGATTCGCGCAATACGCCCTTGTTCCAAATAAACGAGCAGGATGGAGATATCTGCGGGATTCACACCTGAGATCCTCGATGCTTGCGCCAATGTCAACGGACGTACTTCTTTCAATTTTTGACGAGCCTCTGTTGCCAGTCCAGAAATTGCCTCATAATCAATATTTTCCGGGATTTTCTTGTCTTCCATCTTTTTCAGCCTTTCCACCTGCTGAAGTGATTTCTCAATATATCCCTCATATTTGATTTGAATTTCCGTTTGTTCTTCTATTTCAAAATCAAGTTCGCCATCTGCAGGAACCAGCTGTTTAATATGCTGATAGGAAACCTCCGGACGCTTCAATAAGTCTGAAGCACGGATGCCATCCTTCAATTCACTTCCGCCAAGAGAACGGATCAGTTCCTGAACTTCAGCTGTCGGTTTGATGATGATCGATTGAAGGCGCTGTTTCTCCCCTTCGATCGCTTCTTTTTTCGCTAAAAACTTCTGATAACGTTCTTCTGTTATCAAGCCAATTTCGTGACCTCTTTCAGTCAAACGAAGGTCTGCATTATCGTGACGGAGAAGCAGGCGGTATTCCGCTCTTGATGTCAATAAACGGTACGGTTCATTTGTTCCTTTAGTCACGAGGTCATCGATCAATACACCGATATAGGCATCAGCTCGGCTGAGGATGACTTCTTCTTTGTCCAGTGCTCTTCGGCCCGCATTGATTCCAGCCATGATACCCTGACCGGCAGCCTCTTCATAACCTGAAGTACCATTGATCTGGCCTGCAGTATAAAGATTTTTCACTAACTTCGTTTCCAGTGTTGGTCAAAGCTGAGTCGGAACAACTGCATCATACTCAATGGCATAGCCGGCACGCATCATCTGGACTTTTTCCAGGCCAGGAATTGTCTGAAGAATCTTATGCTGGACTTCTTCAGGCAAGCTCGTTGACAATCCCTGTACATAAACTTCCTGCGTATTTCTTCCTTCCGGCTCCAGGAAAATCTGATGGCGCGGCTTATCATTAAAGCGAACGACCTTATCCTCGATGGACGGGCAATAGCGAGGGCCAGTACCCTTAATCATTCCGGAATACATCGGTGAACGGTGGAGATTTTCATCAATCAGCTGATGTGTGTGTTCATTCGTATACGTCAGCCAGCACGGAAGCTGGTCGGTGATATATTTCGTCGTTTCATAGGAAAATGCTCGGTGGACATCGTCACCAGGCTGGATTTCTGTTTTAGAATAATCAATTGTGTCACTGTGCACACGAGGCGGAGTTCCCGTTTTAAACCGCACAAGATCAAAGCCAAGCTCTTCAAGATGCTCTGAAAGCTTGATTGACGGCTGCTGATTGTTCGGACCGCTTGAGTATTTCAATTCACCAAGGATGATTTCCCCGCGCATATACGTACCTGTGGTGATGACGACTGTTTTCGCGCGATAAATGGCTCCAGTCTGAGTAATGACCCCTTTGCATTCGCCGTCCTCAATGACCAGGCGCTCAACCATTCCCTGCACCAATGTCAGGTTCTTTTCATTTTCCAGCGCCTTTTTCATTTCATTCTGATAATCGAATTTATCGGCCTGGGCCCTCAACGCACGTACTGCAGGACCCTTTCCAGTATTCAACATCCTCATCTGGATGTATGTTTTATCAATGTTGCGGCCCATTTCGCCGCCCAAAGCGTCAATTTCCCGTACAACAATTCCCTTTGCAGGTCCGCCGATTGACGGGTTGCACGGCATAAATGCAATCATATCTAGATTGATGGTAATCATTGCGGTTTTCGCACCCATGCGTGCTGGCGCAAGTGCCGCCTCAACACCCGCATGGCCGGCACCAACTACAACCACATCAAAAATTCCGGCTTCATAACCCATCTTGCTGCCTCCTTTTTATGCTGCAATCAAGCTCTATAAGTAAAAAGAATCATTATAGTTCAAAAACGCTTTATCACTATTTTCCGTAGCCTTATAGAAAGTTTTTCAAAAATAACTTTAATATTTGTTATTTCCCTAAACAGAACTGCGAGAATAATTGGTCAATCAAGCTCTCATGCACACTTTCACCTATTACTTCGCCAAGCAGCTCCCAGGAACGAGTCAAATCTATTTGGACAATATCGATTGGTGTTCCCATTTCGACTCCGCTGATACCTTCTTCAATCGAATGGACAGCCTGGTTGAGGAGTGCAATATGCCGGCTGTTCGAAACATATGTCAGGTCGCCTGATTCAATACCACCTGAGAAGAACAAGTTCGAAATCGCTTCTTCCAGCTCATCCACACCCTTGTCCTCAAGCAAGGAGGTCGTCACCAGCGAATAATCCTTTGCAAGCTTCTTCACTTCATCCAAATCAATTTTTTTCGGAAGGTCTGTTTTATTGACGATGACAATGACATCCATGTTTTCTACCGCTCTGAAAATGTTCCGATCCTCTTCCGAAAGCTCATCGGAATAGTTCAGAACGAGCAAGATTAAATCTGCTTCCTTCAAAACCTGACGAGAGCGTTCGACGCCGATTCGTTCGACGATATCCTCTGTTTCACGGATCCCTGCTGTATCGAGCAGTCTTAAAGGAACACCTCGAACATTTACATATTCTTCAATGACATCTCGAGTTGTACCAGGTATATCGGTAACAATCGCTTTATTTTCATGTACAAGGCTGTTCAGCAAAGAGGATTTTCCAACATTCGGGCGACCAACAATGACAGTTGACAGTCCTTCACGAAGAATTTTCCCCTGCTGGGAAGTTTGCAAAAGCTTCTCCAACTCACCTTTTACATACTTCGCCTTTTCCAAAAGCATATTATGCGTCATTTCCTCTACATCATCATACTCCGGATAATCAATGTTCACTTCCACATGCGCAAGAATTTCGAGAATCTCCTGGCGCAGCTTCTGGATGAGCCTTGATAGGCGTCCCTCCATCTGGCCAAGCGCCAGGTTCATCGCACGATCCGTTTTCGCTCTGATCAAATCAATGACTGCCTCCGCCTGGGAAAGGTCGATCCGTCCATTTAAAAAAGCCCGTTTTGTAAATTCCCCCGGCTCCGCCAGTCTCGCTCCTTGATTCAGAACAAGCTGGAGCACACGGTTTACAGAAACTAGACCCCCATGGCAGTTGATTTCGACTACATCCTCTTTCGTGAATGTTTTTGGCCCTCTCATAACAGAGACCATCACCTCTTCGGCAACTTGTCCTGTTTTCGGATCAATCAGATGACCGTAATGGATTGTATGCGAAGCCACCTCACTCAGCTTCTTGCTGCCAACGCCTTTGAACAGACGATCTGCTATTTCGAAAGCTTGATCCCCGCTTAATCGGACAATCGCAATCGCACCTTCACCCATCGGCGTAGAAATCGCCGCAATCGTATCAAACTCCATTTGCTCACCCCACTTTTTCTAAAAAAGTATCTATATCAAAAGATTAAAGTTTGTTTTCTACAAATTACTAGAATACCACATCACTTTTGTGAAAAAAAGAAAGGAATTCTCGCAACTCTGGAATTATCCACAACATATAAAATAAACTTATTTAATTTTAACTTATCCACATGTGAATAACAATAAAACCAAATGAGGAAATATGATTTTTATATTGGATGTGGAAAACTGATAAAGAGGAATTGATTTGACTGAAGGACAGGTTTTTAAAAATCGGAAAATGCAGGATAATTTCCAGTTCAGCAATAAAACGAATTATCGCCAATAAACTACTCATTTTCGCCTATATATTTTTATTATCGCCAATAAAAATGTGAAAACCGCCAATAAAATTATTAATGAACAAAATAATATCAGTGTGCGGTCATGAAACTACTAAATTCAACTCATCTGAAGCACTTATGGCACCCACACTATTAAAAATGTGTCAAAACCACTAAAACATATAATAAAATTGCACAAAAAACCCGTACCTTGACCAGGTCCGGGTTTCATTTGTTTATTTAGACGGCGCGATCACAATATGTCTATGTGGTTCTGAGCCATCGGAATAGGTTTTGATTTTCTTGTTTTTCATCAAGGCAGTATGAATCACTTTGCGTTCATACGAAGGCATAGGTTCGAGCGCGACGGTCTGGCCAGTTCTGACTGCTTTTTGCGCAAGACGTTCAGCCAATTGCATAAGTGTATCATGTCTGCGCTGGCGATAGTCCTCTGCATCAAGTAAGACAGTGGAATACTGTTCAGAATAACGATTCATCACGAGCTGTGTCAAAAATTGCAGGGAATTCAGCGTTTGGCCTCTTTTTCCAATCAACAATGCGATTTTCTCGCCTGACATCGTAAAAAGTACTGTTTTTCCTTCCTTTTTCACATCAACTTCAATCGGAGCTCCCATTTGCAAGCCAACCGACTTCAAATAATTTACGGCTTCTTCAACAGCATCGATTTTCACTGTCACCTTTACGACAGCCGGACGTACGCCGAAAAGTCCGAAAATCCCCTTTTTGCCTTCATCAATTACTTCAATTTCTGTGCGGTCTTTGGTTGTTTTTAATTGAGCTAAAGCGGATTCTACTGCTTCGTCGACATTTTGTCCTGTAGCAGTTACCTGTTTCACTTTTTTGCTCCTCCCGCATTGCCGGCAGCTGCAGCTTTAAGATCCGGCTCTTTAATAAAGTAAGTTTGAACAATCATAAATAAGTTTCCGACTACCCAGTACAATGAAAGGGCTGCAGGGAAGTTGATCGCGAACACAATGATCATGATTGGCATCAGCCAAAGCATCATTGCCATCTGCGGATTTGCTTCCTGGCCAGCCATCATCATTTTTTGCTGGATGAAAGTCGTAGCACCTGCAACTAGCGGCAGGATATAATATGGATCCGGTGAACCAAGGTCGAACCATAGGAAGTTATGTTCAGCGATCTCCCTCGTTCTTGAAATCGCGTGGTAGAAACCAATCAAAATCGGCATCTGAACGATCAGCGGAAAACATCCTGCAAGCGGATTGACACCATGCTTCTGGAAAAGTGCCATTGTTTCCTGCTGGAGCTTCTGCTGGGTTTTCTGATCCTTGGAGCTGTATTTTTCTTTTAACTTTGCCATTTCCGGCTGCAATGCCTGCATCGCTTTCGAACTTCTCGTTTGCTTAATCATAAGCGGCAAGATTGCAAAACGGATGATTAACGTCACAGCAATAATCGATAAACCAAAGCTGCCACCAAGCCACTCAGCCATCTTGACGATTAACAAGGATAATGGATAGACGATATATTCATTCCAAAAACCCTTGCTTTCCTCAGTGATTGGCTGGTCATATTCCATACAGCCTGTCAGCACGGTCATCACTAAAAGCAAGCCCATTATCAATACTATTCTTTTTTTC
The DNA here is from genome assembly GCF_020524355.2 of Mesobacillus subterraneus. NCBI lineage: Bacteria > Bacillati > Bacillota > Bacilli > Caryophanales > Bacillaceae > Mesobacillus > Mesobacillus subterraneus. The sequence continues at coordinate 4,413,790 of NZ_CP129019.1, read as the reverse complement.
AAGCTTCATTTCCTCCTAACTTCCCGGTACGTTCATTTATTTTCAAAAGTTTGTCCCAAAATTTATGTACATTTAGCCTTGTTAGGGCAATGCAATCAAGAGTATTTTAACATCTTTTATAGGGAAGCGCTTTTAAAAATTGCAAATCGGCAAATATTTTTGCCTCAATCATTATCTCCACGTTTTGGCTTCTTCAAAACCTTACCGACCTTCAAGACATGTTCCAGGCTTTTCTTCACTTCATGCATGTCCATTTCAGCGGTTGGCTTTCTGGCAATGACGATATAATCGTTCCCGTTATGGACCCGGTCCTGCAGTTCATGAAATGATTGCCGGATATACCTTTTGATTTGGTTCCGCATGACGGCATTGCCTATTTTTTTGCTGACTGACAAACCGATACGGAAATTCTCCTGGTCAGATTTTTTTAAAATATAGACGACAAATTGCCGGTTCGCAACCGATCTTCCTTTTTTAAAAGCCTCTTGGAATTCTTTATTTTTTTTAACTCTGAAGTCTTTTTTCATCTATAGCACCTTCAATTCTCTATGGATCTGAATTTTTCTTTGGGGTTCTTTTAAAAAGGCGGGCAAGGAATTTATTATGTTCAGTATTGACAAAAATAAATCCCCTAAAGCCACTTTGCCAGCATACAGAGCTCCCAAAATAGTATTGCCCAAAGAGAAAAAAGACCACTGACATTTCAGTGGCCTAAGCTGATAATACTTTTCTTCCTTTGCGACGACGGCGAGCAAGAACCTTACGGCCATTTGCACTGCTCATGCGGGCACGGAATCCGTGAACTTTGCTGTGTTTACGTTTATTTGGTTGATAAGTGCGTTTCATATATGTTACACCTCCCTGAGGAATAGCTGTTACAGACAGTCTTTGTAATTATAAAGACGTGCAGCATAAATTGTCAAGTGCCTATTCGGAAATCGACGGGATTACCCAGATTTCAAATACATGATCTCTTAGATTCCTTCCTTAGAGATTTTTTTCTCTAACCTGGACCATAACCATATAGTAACATTCGGAACCCTTTCAACACTTCATGATCCATTTAGAAACATAAAATCGAGAAACCAGTCACTTTAAAAATTTTATAAAGAAACTTCGTAATGAACTCATCAGTAAAAAATTTCTAAGAATATTTTTCTCCGTTATAAGAAAGGTTAATCGAAATATTTTATTGATTATTTTACGTCTTCCAGAGGCCTGTGGACAAAAATCGACATGTTTTTTATTATCCACAAGGCTTCCTGACAGCTTTTACACAATCCAAGTACCTGTGGACAATTAATCTCCACAGTGATAGTGTATTGTGGATAATGTATTAAAAAGCGTTGCGCCATGCTAGATAATCTGATATTATATTTGTGTTTTCACTCTTAATAATTCGATGTCGAAAATATATTTATCCACAAAATGTGGATAAGCTGTGGATAGGTTATTCAGGTCTGTTGTAAAACTTTGTCCACAGAAAGTGGATATTGTCGAAAAGCTTCCTTTCTTCCTTATTATATATTTTTCCACATTAATAGTTTTGTATATTTATTAATTCAGGGGTTGTACAGTTTGTATAACCTTTGAATTTATGCTTTTCGAGCAGACTATTGTCCTGAAAGCCAGAAAATTTGTGTGAAATTGTGAATGCAAATGCAGCCAGATATAGAGAAAAAAGCGTAAAAACGAAGAGAAAAGGAGGGATAATTGTTGGAGAACATTGCAGATCTCTGGAACAACGCTCTCGCTAAAATCGAGAAAAAGATCAGCAAGCCAAGTTTCGATACGTGGCTTAAATCAACAAAGGCACATTCCTTGCAGGGTGATGTCCTTACGATTACAGCCCCGAATGAGTTTGCCCGTGACTGGCTGGAGGAACGTTATTCCCAGTTAATCAGCGGTATACTGTATGAAATCACTGGTGAAGAGCTTTCTGTAAAATTTATTATTCCCCAGAATCAAAACGAAGAAGATCTCGACATTCCCTTGCCTCCAAAAAGAGTGAAGAAGAATGATGATATTCCTGATTTGCCTGTCAGCATGCTGAACCCGAAGTATACATTCGATACTTTTGTCATTGGTTCTGGCAACCGTTTCGCCCACGCGGCGTCGCTTGCAGTAGCTGAAGCGCCGGCAAAAGCCTATAACCCATTATTCATTTATGGGGGCGTAGGACTCGGTAAAACCCACTTGATGCATGCCATCGGGCACTACGTCCAGGATCATAATCCGAATGCGAAAGTGGTTTATTTGTCATCTGAAAAATTCACGAATGAATTCATCAACTCGATCAGGGATAACAAAGCGGGAGATTTCCGCAACAAATACCGCAATGTTGATGTCCTGCTCATTGATGATATTCAGTTCCTGGCTGGAAAAGAACAGACTCAGGAAGAATTCTTCCATACATTCAATACATTGCATGAAGAAAGCAAGCAGATTGTCATCTCAAGTGACCGTCCGCCAAAAGAAATCCCGACGCTGGAAGACAGGCTGAGATCCCGCTTTGAATGGGGCTTGATCACTGATATCACTCCGCCGGACCTTGAGACGAGGATTGCGATTCTTCGTAAAAAGGCAAAAGCAGAAGGCCTGGATATCCCGAATGAGGTCATGCTTTATATCGCGAATCAGATCGACTCCAACATCCGTGAGCTTGAAGGAGCTTTGATCCGAGTCGTCGCTTATTCTTCACTGATCAATAAAGATATAAATGCGGACCTGGCAGCTGAAGCGCTAAAGGATATTATCCCGAGTTCAAAGCCGAAGGTCATCACGATTCTTGACATTCAGAGGGTTGTCGGACAGCACTTCAATGTGAAGCTGGAGGACTTTAAAGCGAAGAAAAGAACGAAATCCGTAGCGTATCCTAGGCAAATCGCTATGTACTTATCAAGAGAGCTGACAGATTTCTCGCTGCCGAAGATTGGCGAAGAATTTGGGGGCCGTGACCATACGACGGTCATTCATGCCCATGAAAAAATATCTAAAATGGTTGCAGTTGATACGAACCTGCAAAAGCAGATGAAAGACATAAATGAACAATTAAGGGTTTAGGAAAGTGTGAATAACTCGGCATTGGTTACGCACAGTCTGTCCACATGTGGATAGGCTGTGTTTCCTTTGAACAAACCCACTTATCCACAAATCCACAGGCTCTACTAGTACTTCTACTATTTTTTAAAACATATTAATATATGCATTAGAGAAAAAAATATTCCTAAACGGAGGCTGAAAAATGAGATTTATTATCCAGCGTGATTCATTGCTTCAAAGCGTCCAAGACGTAATGAAGGCAGTGACGAGCAGAACAACAATTCCCATTTTGACAGGTATTAAGATTGTTGCGAATGAAGAGGGAGTAACTCTTACAGGCAGCGATTCTGATATTTCGATTGAATCTTTCATCCCTAAAGAAGAAGATGGGAACGAGATCGTTGAAATCAAACAGCCAGGATCCATTGTTTTGCAAGCGCGTTTCTTTAGTGAAATCGTTAAAAAGCTTCCTACAGATACAGTAGAAATCGAAGTCAATCACAATTTACAAACCATTATCCGGTCTGGGAAATCAGAATTTAACTTAAACGGCCTGGATGCTGAAGAATACCCGCATCTTCCGCAAATTTCAGAAGAGCATGTATTCAAAATCCCTACAGACTTATTAAAAGGTTTAATTCGTCAAACTGTCTTTTCGGTGTCCACCTCAGAAACACGCCCCATCTTGACAGGTGTAAACTGGAAGGTCGAAAACAATGAATTAATCTGTATTGCAACAGATAGCCACAGGCTGGCATTGCGAAAAGCTAAGCTCGAGGCAGAGAACACCGGCAGCTATAATGTGGTCATCCCTGGTAAAAGTTTGACTGAATTGAGCAAAATTCTTGATGACAGCTCAGAATCAGTGGATATCGTCATTACAGAAAATCAGGTATTATTTAAAGCAAAACATTTACTTTTCTTCTCTAGGCTGCTTGAAGGAAACTATCCTGACACAGGAAGATTAATCCCAACTGAGAGCAAAACAGATGTTGTCGTTAACACGAAGGAATTCCTTCATGCGATCGACCGTGCATCCCTGCTTGCCAGAGAGGGAAGAAACAATGTCGTCAAGTTTTCCACAATTGAAGGCGGCGCAATCGAGGTTTCGTCAAACACTCCGGAAATCGGAACTGTTGTCGAAGAAATCCAAAGCCAATCAATCGATGGCGAGGATCTAAAAATCTCTTTCAGTGCGAAGTACATGATGGATGCCCTGAAAGCATTGGAAGGAACAGAAATCCAAATCAGCTTCACAGGCGCAATGAGACCATTCGTCATCCGTCCGCTTCATGACGATTCCATCCTGCAGCTAATCCTGCCGGTAAGAACTTACTAAAATCCATAATGCCACCAGTTTTTTGCTGGTGGTTTTTTTTTATAATAGTAAAAGGGAAAATCCATTTCAGAGTTGTCCAGCTGCAGCGCCTAGACTCTCGAGTCGTTTCGGTTCCCCCAATGAAGTCAAAGAGCGACTTCACCGGTCGACCCTCCAACGCTTGTCGGGTCTAACCGAGCCGCTTGCGCTTTTCTAATAAGAAAATTTGTTTCTATGGAAAAAATTTAGTAAAATAAAGTATTAAGTCCTTTTGGAAGACAAGGGTGAGAAACTTGAATGAGGAAATAAAAATTGATACGGAATATATCACGCTTGGCCAATTCCTGAAACTTGCCGATGTAATTCAATCGGGTGGAATGGCAAAGTGGTTTTTAAGTGAACATGATGTTTTTATCAATGGTGAACAAGATCAGCGAAGAGGAAGGAAGCTTCGTTCCGGAGACCAGGTATCGATTCCTGGTTTTGGCGAGTTCAGCATAACGCAATAATCCAGAGGATGAACTGTTCATGTATATAGAGGAACTGCAATTAAGGAATTACCGCAATTACCAGGGGTTAGAGGCGACATTCGAAAATAAGGTCAATGTCATCCTCGGGGAGAATGCCCAGGGGAAAACAAACGTTATGGAGTCCATCTATGTATTGGCAATGGCAAAATCCCACCGTACTTCCAATGATAAAGATTTGATTCGCTGGGATGAGGAATATGCTAAAATAGAAGGACGGATTAAAAAAAGCAACGGATCATTGCCAATGCAGCTTGTCATATCGAAAAAAGGCAAGAAGGCCAAAGTCAATCATCTCGAACAGCGGAAGCTAAGTCAGTACGTCGGCAATATGAATGTTGTCATGTTTGCACCTGAAGACCTTAACCTGGTAAAAGGGAGTCCTCAAGTAAGAAGAAGATTTGTTGATATGGAAATAGGACAGGTTTCGGCGATTTATTTGCATGATATGGGACAGTACAACAAAATTCTCCAGCAGCGCAATCATTATTTAAAACAGCTGCAAATCAAAAAAACAAGTGACCATACGATGCTTGAAATCCTGACTGAACAATTTATCCAGGCAGCTGCCAGAATCAATGTGAAACGTTTTGAATTCCTTCATTTGCTTGAACAATGGGCATTGCCGATCCATCATGGGATATCCAGAGGGCTTGAGGACTTGAAAATTGTCTATAAACCTTCCGCAGAGGTATCAGAAGATGATGATTTGTCGAAAATGATAGCAGTGTATGAAGAAAAATTTGCTAAAATAAAGACAAGGGAAATTGATCGGGGCACGACCATGTTCGGGCCGCACCGGGACGATCTGCAATTTTTCGTGAATGGCCGCGATGTCCAGACCTTTGGTTCGCAGGGCCAGCAGCGGACGACAGCTCTTTCGGTAAAATTGGCAGAAATCGAATTGATCAATTCAGAAATAGGGGAATATCCAATCTTGCTGCTTGATGATGTCCTGTCTGAGTTAGATGATTATCGCCAATCCCATTTATTGAATACCATCCAGGGCAAAGTACAAACATTCGTCACCACAACAAGTGTGGATGGGATCGACCATCAGACATTAAGAGAAGCAGCCACTTATAACGTGAAAACCGGCGAAATGTCAAGAATCCAATGAGGTGGACTCGATGTATTTGCATGTTGGTGAAGAAGTTCTTGTAAGGACAAAAGATATTATAGCTATATTGGATATCGAAAGCGCCAGCTCTTCCCCATTCATGGAAGAGTTCATAACACGCCAGGACCAGCAGATTGTCCATTTGACCAAAGGAACGGTCAAGTCAATCGTGGTAACTGGAAATCATATATATTATTCCCCACTTGCATCAGGAACATTAAAGAAACGCTCCCAAAAATTATCCGTACCGGAATTTTAATAGATCAGCGTATTGGCAAAAAATGTCGAAAAACAACGATATTTGCGAAAATAGCGAATAGATAAGTTTTTAAAAAAGTTCGAGTGAAAATGAAAGTGTAGGTGATCGATATGGCAATGGAGGAACAATCCATGCAAGGACAAGCGTACGATGAAAACCAGATACAAGTGCTTGAGGGCGCCTGGAAGCTGTACGCAAACGTCCAGGGATGTATATCGGATCAACGAGCGGAAAAGGCTTGCACCATCTTGTATGGGAAATCGTTGATAATAGTATAGATGAAGCACTTGCCGGCTTCTGTGACGAAATTAATGTCATCATCGAAGAGGATAACAGTATCACAGTCCAGGATAACGGCCGTGGTATTCCTGTTGGAATCCACGAAAAGATGGGAAGGCCAGCGGTTGAGGTCATCATGACCGTACTGCACGCAGGTGGTAAATTCGGCGGCGGAGGATATAAGGTTTCCGGAGGTCTGCACGGTGTTGGTGCATCTGTTGTTAATGCCCTTTCTACTTATCTTGAAGTATTTGTTCATCGTGATGGCAAAGTCCATTATCAAAAATTTGAACGAGGCGCTGTTGGTGACCCGCTGAAGGTTATTGATGAAACGGACCGGACAGGAACGACTGTCCATTTCAAGCCTGACCCGGAAATTTTCACGGAGACATTGGAATATGACTATGATACACTCGCAAACCGTCTGCGCGAGCTTGCCTTCCTGAACAGAGCAATCAAGATCACGATTGAGGACAAGCGAGTTGAAGGCAAAAAGAATGAGTATTATTACGAGGGCGGAATCAAGTCCTATGTTGAGCATTTAAACCGTACTAGAGAAGTCCTTCATGAAGAGCCAATCTATATCGAGGGTGAAAAAGAAGGCATTACAGTCGAGGTGGCCCTACAATATAACGACAGCTATACAGGGAACATCTATTCATTCGCGAACAATATCCATACCTATGAAGGTGGAACACACGAATTTGGCTTCAAAACGGCTTTAACGCGTGTGATTAATGATTATGCCCGCAAACACGGAATCTTCAAGGAAAGTGATTCAAATCTCTCGGGAGATGACGTTCGTGAAGGTTTGACATCAATCGTGTCAATTAAGCATCCAGATCCACAGTTCGAAGGCCAAACGAAAACAAAACTTGGAAATTCCGAGGTCCGTACGGTAACGGACACACTCTTTTCCGACCATTTTGAAAAATTCATGCTTGAAAACCCGAATGTGGTCAGGAAGATTGTCGAAAAAGGACTCATGGCAGCAAGAGCAAGACTTGCGGCGAAAAAGGCACGTGAACTGACCAGAAGAAAGAGCGCGCTGGAAATTTCAAGTTTACCGGGAAAACTGGCTGACTGCTCTTCAAAAGACCCGTCAATCAGTGAAATATATGTCGTTGAGGGTGACTCTGCAGGAGGATCAGCCAAGCAGGGACGTGACCGCCACTTCCAGGCGATTCTGCCACTGCGCGGAAAAATCCTCAACGTTGAAAAATCACGTCTGGATAAAATTTTATCCAACAATGAGGTAAGAGCAATCATTACGGCAATCGGTACAGGAATCGGCGAAGACTTCGACCTTGCAAAAGCTCGTTACCAAAAAATCGTCATCATGACCGATGCCGATGTCGACGGCGCTCACATCCGAACTTTATTATTGACGTTCTTCTACCGATACATGAGAAAGATCCTTGAAGCAGGATACATTTATATTGCCCAGCCGCCTTTATATAAAATTCAGCAGGGCAAAAAAATTGAGTATGCTTATAACGACAAGCAGCTTGAACAGATTCTCGCGGAGCTTCCGCAGCAGCCGAAGCCAGGCATCCAGCGCTATAAGGGTCTTGGTGAGATGAACCCTGAGCAGCTATGGGAAACGACGATGGATCCTGAAACGAGAACGCTGCTTCAGGTAAGCCTTGAAGATGCGATTGAATCTGATGAAACCTTTGAGATCCTTATGGGTGACAAGGTAGAGCCGCGACGCAATTTCATCGAGCAGAATGCGCAATATGTAAAGAACCTGGATATCTAATAATCTATGCTCAGGATAGAAGGTTCTGCCTCTATCCTGCTTTTTCTGAAATGGCCAAGGAGCCGCGCAGAGCGCTTTGCCCCTATATGGCCGTGCTGAACAGAGTTCCTAAAGGAGGTCTCTCTTAAATGGCTGAAACACCAAATCCACGTGTGAAAGAGATTAATATTAGCCAGGAAATGCGTTCATCTTTCCTGGATTATGCTATGAGTGTTATCGTGGCCCGTGCGTTACCAGATGTCCGTGATGGCTTGAAGCCGGTACATAGAAGGATTCTATACGCGATGCATGACCTTGGCATGCATTCAGATAAGGCCTACAAAAAATCGGCGAGAATCGTCGGTGAAGTAATCGGTAAGTATCACCCGCACGGTGACTCTGCTGTATACGACACAATGGTCCGTATGGCACAGAACTTTAACTATCGCTACATGCTTGTGGACGGTCATGGGAACTTCGGTTCTGTCGATGGCGACGCAGCAGCTGCGATGCGTTACACAGAAGCCCGTATGTCAAAAATTTCGATGGAGCTTCTGCGTGACATCAATAAAGATACAATTGATTATCAAGACAACTATGACGGTTCTGAAAGAGAACCAATTGTCATGCCATCAAGGTTCCCGAACCTGCTCGTCAACGGTACTTCCGGTATAGCGGTCGGTATGGCGACCAACATCCCACCTCACCAGCTAGGAGAAGTGATAGATGGCGTTTTGGCAATAAGTAAAGATCCTGACATGACGATCATGGAATTGATGGAAATCATCACAGGACCTGACTTTCCAACTGCTGGATTGATCTTGGGCCGCAGCGGCATTCGCAAGGCTTATGAGACTGGTCGCGGTTCAATTACCCTGCGTGCGAAGGTTGAAATCGAAACAAAATCAAATGGCAAAGAAGTCATTATCGTCAGGGAACTTCCTTACCAGGTCAATAAAGCCAAGCTGATTGAAAAGATCGCTGAATTAGTCCGCGATAAAAGGCTAGACGGCATTACAGACCTCAGGGATGAATCTGACCGTAAGGGAATGAGGGTTGTCATTGAGGTTCGCAAGGATGCGAATGCCAATGTCCTTTTAAATAACCTTTATAAACAAACTGCATTGCAAACAAGCTTTGGTATCAACCTTCTTGCACTAGTCGATGGACAGCCGAAGGTTCTGAACCTCAAGCAATGCCTGGTATATTATCTTGACCATCAGGTAGTGGTCATACGCCGCCGCACAGAGTTTGAACTGAGGAAGGCAGAAGCACGTGCCCACATTCTTGAAGGGCTGAGAATCGCGCTTGATAACCTTGATGCGGTCATCAGCCTGATCAGAAGCTCACGGACGACGGATATCGCTAGAGAAGGCTTGATGACACAGTTCAAGTTATCTGAAAAGCAAGCACAGGCTATCCTTGATATGCGTCTCCAGAGACTTACAGGCTTGGAGCGCGAAAAGATCGAAGAAGAATTCCAAAATCTTATGCAGCTGATCTCAGAATTAAAAGCGATCCTTGCTGATAAGGAAAAAGTGCTGGAAATCATCCGTGAAGAGCTCACTGAAATCAAAGAGCGCTTCAACGATGAGCGCCGTACGGAGATCGTTTCGGGCGGTTTGGAAATGATCGAGGATGAAGACTTGATTCCTCGTGAAAATATTGTCATCACTCTCACACATAATGGCTACGTTAAGCGCCTGCCTGTATCTACATATAGAGCGCAGCGTCGCGGAGGCCGCGGCATCCAGGGGATGGGAACGAATGAAGATGACTTTGTAGAACATCTGATTACCACTTCAACGCACGATACCATCCTGTTCTTTACGAACAAGGGTAAAGTATATCGTTCGAAGGGGTACGAAATTCCGGAATTCAGCCGAACCGCGAAGGGGATCCCAATCATCAACCTGTTGGAAATAGAGAAGGGTGAATGGGTGAATGCTATCATTCCTGTTTCAGAATTCGTGGATGACTGGTCATTGTTCTTCACAACGAAAGAAGGGATTTCAAAACGTTCGCCACTTTCATCATTTGCCAATATCCGCAACAACGGTTTGATTGCCCTAAACCTGCGTGAAGGCGATGAGTTGATCTCTGTTAGAATGACAGATGGCAGCAAAGAAATGATCATCGGCACGAAGAACGGATTACTGATTCGTTTCCCTGAAACTGATGTCCGCTCTATGGGCCGTACTGCCACAGGGGTAAAAGGAATTTCCCTGTCAGATGACGATGAAGTTGTCGGTATGGAAGTTCTTGAAGAAAGTGCCGAAATTCTTGTTGTCACAAAGAACGGATACGGCAAAAGAACACCTTCCGAAGAGTACAGAAGGCAAGGGCGCGGCGGTAAAGGAATCAAGACTTGTAACATCACCGATAAAAACGGCGACCTTGTGACGATGAAAGTCGTGACTGGGGAAGAAGACCTCATGCTGATTACAACAGGCGGTGTCCTGATCCGGATCCCGGTAAGCTCGATCTCCATGACAGGCCGTAATACACAAGGGGTAAAATTAATCAGCCTCAATAAAGCAGAAGGTGAATATGTTGCGACAGTCGCTAAAGTCGATAAGGAAGAAGATAAGCCGGAAGACCTCGATCTCGATGAAAATGCTGAAGTAGCAACACCAATTGATCCTGAAGAAGTTGGCAGTGAAGAAGCAGAAGCGACTGAAACAGCAGCTGAAGAGGGAGAAGAATAAACTTTTTGAGAGGAACACAAAAATGTGTTCCTCTCAGACTGTAGACAAACTCGATGGAAATCGAGCTTGTCTACAGTCTTTTTTTTGGTTGGTGCTGGAATGGGGGCTGTTGATTTCCGTTCCAGGCGCTTCGCTTTCCGCGGGGGCTGGCGGTGAGCCTCCTCACCGCCGTTGGCGTCTGCGGGGTCTCACCTGTCCAGCTGAGCCCGCAGGAGTCTACGCGCCTTCCACTCCAATCAACAGGACTTCCAAACTTAACGTGGAACTAACCATAAGTCTATTTTAAAATAGATATATATAACGCTTGAGGTGATAAACATGCTTTCGAAAAATAATCCAATCCAACGAGATCAATTAGAAGTGGTTGCTTTAGACCAACTGGTTCCTCAGGAACATTTAGTCCGTAAGATGGAAGCTGCCCTAGATTTTTCTTTCATTTATGACTTGGTGAAAGATGTGTGTGTATTCGGAAGTAAGTAGCCCAAGCATTGACCCTGTTATTCTGATTAAACTCTCATTCATTCAATATACATTCGGCATCCGTTCCATGCGCCAGACCATTGCCGAAGTAGAAACGAACATGGCCTACCGCTGGTTTTTGGGTTATGGATTCCATGATAAAGTGCCCCACTTCTCCACCTTCGGGAAGAATTACGAACGCCGTTTTAAAGACACTGATTTGTTTGAACAGATCTTCTATCGAATTCTTAAGACCGCAGCTGATAAGAAACTTATTAGTGCAGAACACGTCTTCATTGATTCAACCCACGTAAAAGCCAGTGCGAATAAACATAAATTCGAGAAAAAAGTGGTGCGTAAGGAAACACGGGCGTATCAAGAGAAACTCCAGGAAGAGATCAATCTGGATCGGGAAGACCATGGGAAGGAACCTTTTCCACCTGATAAGTTCGATAAGGAAGAAACGAAGGAAATCAAGGAAAGTACGACCGATCCTGAGAGTGGATACTACGTCAAGGACGAACGGACAAAGCAGTTTGCCTACTCTTTCCATGCGGCATCAGATCGTAACGGATTTGTCCTGGGGACAATTGTGACACCTGGTAACACGCATGACAGCCTGATTCTTGAGCCACTGGTAGAACAAGTGATAGAGAAAGTTGGAAAGCCTACTGCTGTTGCGGCCGACGCAGCCTATAAAACACCAGCGATTACGAAGTTTCTGATGGAAAATGAAATGACCCCGGCTTTGCCTTATACCCGACCACGAACGAAGGATGGCTTCTTCCGTAAATATGACTATGTATATGACGAATTTTACGACTGTTACTTGTGTCCTGCCGGTGAAATCTTGAAGTATTCAACCACCACTAAAGAGGGATATCGTGAATATAAATCCCCCAAGCATATCTGCGCCAACTGCCCGTTTTTAGCGCAATGCACAGAAAGCAAGGACCACCAAAAGGTGGTAACGCGCCATATCTGGCAAGAGTACGTAGAAGAGGTAGACCACTTGAGACACAAACCAGAAGTAAAACAAATCTATGCGAAGCGCAAAGAAACCATTGAGCGCGTTTTCGCAGATGCAAAAGAAAAGCATGGCATGCGTTGGACAACCCTAAGGGGACTTAAAAAATTGTCGATGCAGGCGATGCTTACTTTCGCTGCATTGAACCTGAAGAAGATGGCCAACTGGACATGGAGAAGTCCAGTAATGGCCTAAAAGTATAGCAAAGAGAGTCTATTTCCTTAGAAAAATTCGATGAAATCCAAAAAGGGGTTCGGAATGAGAGCATTCCGAACCCCTTTTGTCTACAAACTGAGAGGAACACAAAAATGTGTTCCTCTTTTTTGGTAAAATAAAGTAAAATAATTGTAAGAAAATTAAAATTCCGGGGTGGAAAGCCTTGCGCGTACTCGTAGACAACCTTAAAGAGGGCTGTATCCTTACAGATGATGTTCTAAGTAAAACAAATAGACCTATCATGAACAAAAAAACAGTATTGTCTAATCACCTAATCGATATACTGAAAGTTTTTTTAGTGAAAGAAGTCAATGTTGAGAAAACATTAGTGAATGGGATGCCTTTGCATGCACCTTCAACAGGCAGTGATAAGAAACCTGGCTTGAAGCAAAATGAGGGCGGAGAAACTTTTATTGACCTTTTTTTACAGGCAAGACAAAACTTCAAAAAAGAGTTTATCTTCTGGCAATCAGGAATGCAGATAGACGTTGCTAAACTGAGGACTATTATTGTCCCGTTGATTGAACAGGTTGAAATGACATCTTCGGATATATTCAATCTTCATCATTATTCAACCAAGGCTGAATACATATATGATCATCCTTTGGCTGTAGGGATTATCAGTGCCTTCATCGCCAGAAAGCTGAATCACAGCAACGGAGATATAACCCAGATTGCAATGGCCGGATGTTTGTCAGACTGCGGCATGGCGAAGGTCAGTCCAACACTTCTCAATAAAAACACGACTTTGACTGTAGAGGAATTCGAGGAAATCAAAAAGCACCCTACTTACAGTTATCAGATGGTAAAGAATAGTCCATTGCTGAAGGAGGCCACAAAAATTGCCATTCTTCATCATCATGAAAGAATGGATGGCAGCGGCTATCCATTTGGCGAAAAGGCAAACAGGATTCATCCTTTCGCAAAAATCCTTGCAGTCGCTGATTCTTTCCATGCGATGACATCTGAAAGAATTTATAAGCCCAAACACTCTCCATTTAAAGTGATCGAGATGATCAATGAGGAGCTATTTGGGGAATTCGACATTACCGCACTGAAGGCATTGAGTTCTGCGATAATGAATTATTCGGTTG